>JAACDW010000053.1 GCA_009936775.1 Pseudomonadota bacterium | reverse complement strand
TCGCGACGACTCGACGTCTTGGCATGTTTCTCTCCTTTCTTCAGGTATCCCCTGAACAGATCAGGGCCTTACTGAGAATGATGTTGGTTGGTTTCTACTTAGGTCGCTTGGCGCCGTACTTTGAACGGCCTTGGCGACGGTCGGCCACACCGGAGGTGTCCAGTGAGCCGCGAACAGTGTGGTATCGGACACCGGGCAAATCTTTCACACGGCCACCACGGATCAGCACTACTGAGTGCTCTTGCAAGTTGTGACCTTCCCCGCCGATGTAGGAGGTTACTTCGTAACCGTTGGTTAAGCGTACACGGCATACTTTGCGCAGAGCAGAGTTTGGCTTCTTCGGTGTTGTCGTATAAACACGTGTACATACGCCGCGACGCTGCGGGCACGCCTGCAACGCAGGAACGATATTCTTAACCACCTTGCGCTTGCGAGGCTTTCGAACTAGCTGGCTGATTGTTGCCATTTTTTGTCGATCTCCTTTAGATCTGCTTGCTTTCCTGCTCTGGTGTTAGCCGCAAGAGAGACTGAATATTCTGCCCGCCTTACGCCTGTGGCGTTTGGGGGCGGGCATTCTAATCGCGGCTTGCTGGATAAACAAGGCCAGTGACGCACTCTAGCGCTGCGCCACCTGGCCCTTTTTACTCCGCTTCCCGCGCTGACAGTGCTTCGCTCAGCGCCTGTTCGATCTCATCAGCCGTAACGGTATCGCCACCGCCTGCCAAATCTTCTTCGCGCTGCCGCTTACGGTCGGCGTGGTAACTCAAGCCGGTACCAGCGGGTATCAAGCGACCAACAACGACGTTCTCTTTCAAACCACGCAGGTGATCTTGCTTGCCGGTCACGGCCGCTTCGGTGAGCACTCGGGTGGTCTCCTGGAAAGAGGCTGCAGAGATAAACGACTCCGTTGCCAGTGATGCCTTGGTGATACCCAGCAACAATCGCTGGTACTCTGCTTGCGCCTTACCATCCGCTTGCAGCGTCTGATTGGCAGCCCGCAAGGCGGTATATTCGAGTTGTTCACCACGGATAAACTCTGAATCTCCGGAGTGGCTGATTTCCACTTTGCGCAGCATTTGCCGACAAATGACTTCGATATGCTTATCGTTAATGGTCACACCTTGGAGTCGATAGACTTCTTGGATCTCATTAACAATGTACTTCGCAAGCTCTTCAACACCCTTCAGACGCAAAATGTCATGCGCACTGAACGGACCGTCGCAAACGGTTTCACCACGCTCCACTTGCTCACCATCGAACACACCAATGTTGCGCCACTTTGGTATCAGCGTTTCTACCGGATCAGCGTCGGCAGGTGTGATCACCAAACGACGCTTTCCCTTGGTTTCCTTGCCGAAGGAGACGGTGCCCGTCGCTTCTGCCAAGATCGCTGGCTCCTTTGGCTTACGTGCCTCAAACAAGTCGGCAACCCTTGGCAGACCACCGGTAATATCCCGGGTCTTGGACCCTTCTTGAGGGATACGCGCGATAATATCGCCGATACCGATCTTGCCGCCGTCTTCCATGTTTAGGATGGCATTACTGGGCATGAAGTAGTTGGCCGGCACCTCGCTGCCGGGCAGATTTACCGCATTGCCCTTCGCATCGTTTAAGCGCACTGCGGGTCGCAAATCTTTCGCTGCACTGGGCCGATCCTTTGGATCAAGCACGGTGATGTTGGTCAAACCAGTCAGGTCGTCGGTCTGACGATTCATGGAGAGGCCTTCTTCCATCTCGACAAATGTCGCCACACCAGCCACTTCCGCGACAATTGGGTGCGTGTGCGGATCCCATTGTGCGATTACTTGCCCTGCTTCCACCGCGTCACTTTCAGTCACAGAAATAACAGCGCCATAGGGCAGCTTATAGCGTTCGCGCTCACGGCCATGTTCATCTGCAACAGCAATGGCGCCAGAACGTGAAATGGCGACCAACTCGCCAGATTCACGCTCTACAGTCTTAAGATTGTGCAGCCGGATGGTGCCACCATGCTTAACCTGAATGTTGTCAACGGCTGTTGCCCGCGATGCTGCACCACCAATATGGAATGTCCGCATGGTGAGCTGGGTACCCGGCTCGCCGATGGACTGGGCTGCGATGACGCCGACGGCTTCACCGACATTGACCAGATGACCTCGAGCCAAGTCACGCCCGTAGCACGCTCGGCAGACGCCATGTGCTGTTTCGCAGGTAATTGCGGAGCGCACGATCATTTCGTCCACACCCAACTCGTCGAGCTTTTCAACCCAGGCCTCGTCAATGAGTGTGCCGCGCTCAACCAAGATGGTTTTGCCGTCCGCCGCGTAAACGTCTTGGGCAACGGTTCGCCCCAGTACACGATCAGCCAGGGCTTCCACGATGTCGCCACCTTCAATAATTGCCGTGGTATACAGACCTGCAGTGGTACCGCAGTCTTCGTCAGTAATCACCACATCTTGCGCCACATCGACGAGGCGACGAGTGAGATACCCGGAATTCGCTGTCTTGAGCGCGGTATCCGCCAAGCCCTTACGCGCACCGTGGGTGGAAATGAAGTAGTCGTTAACCGTCAAGCCTTCGCGAAAGTTAGCGGTAATGGCGTTTTCGATGATGCTGCCATCGGGGCGCGCCATCAGACCGCGCATACCTGCAAGCTGGCGGATCTGCGCTGGCGAGCCTCGGGCTCCGGAGTCTGCGTACATGTAGACGCTGTTAAAGGACTCTTGCTCCTCGGTTTCGCCGTCACGGTTGACCACTTCTTCTTTGGAAATTCCGTCCATCATCGAACGCGCAACTAGGTCATTTGCTCGCAGCCAGATGTCGACCACCTTGTTGTACTTCTCGCCTTGAGTCACTAAGCCCGAGGCGTACTGTGATTCGATCTCGGCAACTTCTGCTTCGGCTTCCCCAATGATGCGCTCTTTCGCGTCCGGAATAACGAAATCTTCAACACCGATAGAGGCTCCAGATGCCGTGGACTGAGCAAATCCTGCGTACATAAGCTGGTCTGCGAAGATCACCGTATCTTTCAGGCCGCACCGTCGGTAGCAGTCGTTGATCAGGTTAGACATGCTTTTCTTATCCATGGTCTTGTTAACCATGGCGAAAGGCAGTGCCCTGGGCACAATGGCGTACAGCAAAGTTCTGCCTACTGTCGTATCGTGAAGCACTCTCTTGGCGACCGCCGCGCCATCTTCATCGGCCACTTGCTCTTCAATACGAACTTTGACCCGAGCATGAAGGTCAACCTGCTTGGCGTAATAGGCGCGATGTACTTCGTTCACATTGGCGAATACTGTGCCTTCGCCGCGGGCGTTGACCTTGCTTCGGGTCATGTAGTAGATCCCCAGGATCACGTCCTGGGAGGGCACAATAATCGGCTCGCCGCTGGCGGGCGAAAGGATGTTATTGGTCGACATCATCAGGGCACGGCTTTCCAGCTGGGCTTCCAGCGTCAGCGGCACGTGGACGGCCATTTGGTCGCCGTCGAAGTCAGCGTTGTAGGCACTACATACCAGCGGGTGCAGCTGAATCGCCTTACCCTCGATAAGCACGGGCTCAAATGCCTGAATGCCCAGTCGGTGCAGGGTAGGAGCGCGGTTCAACATCACCGGATGTTCGCGGATCACGTCGGCGAGGATATCCCATACCTCCGGCGTCTCACGCTCAACCATCTTTTTCGCGGCCTTGATAGTGGTCGCCAGCTGGCGGTCTTCCAAGCGGCCAAAGATAAATGGCTTGAACAACTCAAGGGCCATTTTCTTCGGCAGTCCGCATTGGTGCAGACGCAGGGTTGGGCCCACTACGATTACCGAACGACCGGAGTAATCTACGCGCTTACCCAACAGATTCTGACGGAAGCGGCCTTGCTTACCCTTGATCATGTCGGCCAAGGACTTCAAGGGACGCTTGTTGGAACCGGTAATGGCGCGGCCACGACGGCCGTTATCCAACAGCGCGTCTACGGATTCTTGCAACATGCGCTTTTCGTTGCGCACGATGATGTCGGGCGCAGCCAGATCCAACAAACGCTTTAAGCGATTGTTGCGGTTGATGACTCGGCGATACAGGTCATTCAAATCTGATGTGGCGAAGCGACCACCGTCCAACGGCACCAGCGGACGCAAGTCTGGCGGCAGCACAGGCAGCACGGTCATTACCATCCATTCTGGCTTGTTACCGGAGCTGACGAAGGCTTCCATAAGCTTGAGGCGTTTGGAGAACTTCTTGATTTTGGTCTCTGAGTTGGTGGCAGGAATTTCTTCGCGCAGCACTTCTATTTCATGAGCCATATCAAGGTTCAGCAGGAGTTGCTGCACCGCTTCGGCACCCATACGGGCGTCGAACTCGTCACCGTATTCTTCGATCTTCAGATAGTACTCTTCGTCGGTCAGCAGTTGGCCAACTTCTAAGTCGGTCATGCCGGGGTCGATCACAACAAAGGATTCAAAGTACAAAATACGCTCGATGTCACGCAGCGTCATATCGAGCAGTAAGCCGATGCGACTCGGCAGCGACTTTAAAAACCAAATATGCGCGGTGGGGCAGGCCAACTCGATATGGCCCATGCGTTCGCGTCGCACCTTGGTCAGAGTGACTTCCACACCACACTTTTCGCAAATTACGCCGCGGTGCTTGAGGCGCTTGTACTTGCCGCACAAGCACTCGTAGTCTTTTACCGGGCCAAAGATACGGGCGCAGAACAAACCGTCGCGCTCGGGCTTGAAGGTTCGGTAGTTAATGGTTTCTGGCTTTTTGACTTCACCAAATGACCAAGAACGAATCATCTCCGGCGACGCCAGGCCGATACGCAGCGCATCAAACTCTTCAACGTCGCTTTGTGATTTCAGTAGATTAAGTAAGTCTTTCACGATGTTTCCTCATATTCTTGTGCAGCAATTCAAGTCTTTAACAGTGGCTTGAATCGGGTCAGTCGGTTTCCAACTCGATGTTGATGCCCAGAGAGCGAATCTCTTTGACCAACACGTTGAAGGACTCCGGCATACCCGGCTCCATCTTGAAATCACCATCCACGATGTTTTTATACATCTTGGTTCGTCCGTTCACGTCATCTGACTTCACCGTCAGCATCTCTTGCAGGGTGTAGGCCGCGCCATAGGCTTCCAGCGCCCACACCTCCATTTCACCAAAGCGCTGGCCACCAAACTGGGCCTTACCACCCAGCGGCTGCTGGGTAACTAGGCTGTAAGAGCCGGTGCTACGGGCATGCATCTTGTCATCTACCAAGTGGTTTAGCTTCAGCATGTACATGTATCCGAGGGTGACCGGTCGGTCAAACGCATCGCCAGTGCGGCCATCGTACAGTGTGGTTTGGCCACTACCGGGAAGCTCCGCTAGCTCCAGCATCTTCTTGATTTCGGATTCAGCAGCACCGTCAAATGCGCGAGTTGCGAACGGCAAACCTGCGGTGAGATTGTGTGCTAAATCGAGAACCTGGCCGTCGTTCAAGGATTTAAGATTTACCGGCGCACCACCCACCTGGTTGTACACCTCGTCGAGAAACTTACGAATCTCGGCGGTCTTTTGCTGTTCTTCCAACATACGGTTGATTCTTGCGCCAATACCGTGCGCAGCCCAGCCCAAGTGGGTCTCAAGAATTTGACCCACGTTCATACGCGATGGCACACCGAGGGGATTCAGCACGATATCGACTGGCTCGCCGTTCTCATCGAAAGGCATATCTTCTACCGGCATGATTACCGAGATGACGCCCTTGTTGCCATGCCGGCCCGCCATTTTGTCACCGGGCTGAATACGACGCTTAATTGCCAAATGCACTTTGACAATTTTCAACACGCCTGGCGCCAGGTCATCGCCGGTTTCAATTTTGCCGCGTTTGTCTTGGTATATGGCGTCGAGACTTTCCTTGCGCTCTTGCAAATGCGCCTCGGCACGCTCGAGTTGGGCGTTCAACTGATCGTCTTTCATACGAATGCGGAACCAGTCATCCGAACTCAGGCCTGCGAGATATTCCTCGTCAATAGCCTTATCCTTACTAAGGCCTGGTGCGCTAGCGACTTGGTTGCCGACAAGAGCACGCTGCAGGCGCTCAAAAGTTGCGGCTTCGACAATGCGCATCTCGTCGTCAAGGTCCTTGCGGATCTGCGCCATCTGAGCCTGCTCAATGTCCTTGGCACGCTCGTCTTTTTCAACGCCATCGCGGGTGAACACCTGCACGTCGATTACCGTGCCTTTAACGCTGCTTGGCACACGCTGCGAGGTGTCTTTGACATCCGATGCCTTCTCGCCAAAGATCGCCCGTAGCAGTTTTTCCTCTGGGGTCAGCTGGGTTTCACCCTTCGGCGTGACCTTGCCCACAAGAATGTCGCCTGCGCCAACTTCAGCGCCAATATAAACGATACCCGACTCGTCAAGCTTCGAGAGCGCTCCTTCGCCGACATTGGGAATATCGCTGGTAATTTCTTCTGGCCCCAGCTTTGTGTCACGAGCAATACAGGTCAGCTCTTGTATGTGAATGCTGGTGAAGCGGTCCTCTTTGACCACGCGCTCTGAAACCAAGATGGAGTCTTCGAAGTTGTAGCCATTCCAAGGCATAAACGCGATGCGCATATTCTGACCCAGCGCCAGTTCGCCCATGTCTATCGATGGCCCATCGGCAAGAATGTCGCGGGCGCTGATCACATCGCCGGGCTTAACCAGTGGGCGCTGATTGATGCAGGTGTTTTGGTTCGAACGGGTGAACTTTGTCAGGGTGTAGATGTCTACACCAGCATCACCGGCTGCAACTTCTGCATCGGCAACCCGAACAACGATGCGGCTTGCATCGACACTGTCGATGACGCCGCCGCGCTTGGCGATTACGCAGACACCGGAATCTCGCGCTACATTACGCTCCATACCCGTGCCGACCAGCGGCTTTTCAGCCCGCAACGTTGGCACCGCCTGCCGCTGCATGTTTGATCCCATCAAGGCTCGGTTAGCGTCGTCGTGCTCTAGGAACGGAATCAATGACGCGGCCACGGACACTACCTGCTTGGGTGACACATCCATAAAATCGACGTTCTCGGCAGCGGTCTTGGTGAATTCATTTTGATGCCGCACATCGATAAGCTCTTCGGTGAAACGACCCTTGGCATCCACCGGCGCGCTCGCCTGAGCGATTACATATTGCGCTTCATCAATAGCCGATAAGTATTCGACTTCGGTTGTCACCGCGCCTTTGACCACCCGGTGATAGGGTGACTCCAAAAACCCATACTCATTGGTTTGGGCATAGGTTGCCAGACTGTTGATGAGTCCAATATTCGGCCCCTCTGGCGTCTCAATCGGACACACGCGACCGTAGTGCGTGGGGTGCACGTCGCGCACCTCAAAACCTGCTCGTTCTCGGGTCAAACCGCCCGGTCCCAATGCGGAAACGCGGCGCTTGTGGGTCACCTCGGACAATGGATTGTTTTGATCCATGAACTGGGACAACTGAGAGGAACCGAAAAATTCCTTCACAGCCGCCGCAACGGGCTTGGCGTTGATCATGTCTTGGGGCATGAGACCCTCTGATTCGGCCAGACTGAGGCGCTCCTTCACTGCTCGCTCCACGCGAATCAGACCAACACGGAATTGGTTCTCCGCCATTTCACCCACGGAGCGGATGCGGCGATTACCCAAGTGATCGATGTCATCAACGGTGCCCTTACCGTTGCGGATATCGATGAGTGTTTTCAGCACATCGACGATGTCTTCTCTGGACAATATGCCTTCGCCTACGGTGTCTTCGCGTCTTAAGCGGCGGTTGAATTTCATCCGACCTACCGCTGACAAGTCATAGCGATCGTGGGAGAAAAATAAGTTGCCGAACAAGTTCTCCGCCGACTCCTTCGTAGGTGGCTCACCAGGACGCATCATGCGGTAGATTTCCACCAGTGCCTCCAAGCGGTTAGAGCTTGGATCGACGCGCATGGTGTCAGAAATGAAAGGACCGCAATCTAGGTCGTTGGTGTAAATGGTTTCAAAGCTGCCAACCTTTAGCTCGAACAGTTGCTCAAGCACCTCTTCGGTAATGATCGAGTTACAGGCAATGGCGACTTCGCCTGTAGATTCATCAACGATGTCTTTGGCGGTAATTTGCTCAAGCAGGTATTCACGCGGCACGGCGAGTTTTTTCATGCCGCTGTCTTCAAGCAAGCGCACATGACGGGCGGTAATTCGACGACCACTGTCGACGATGGTCTTGCCATTTGGGCCAACAATATCAAACGTCGCTACCTCGCCGCGCAAGCGCTCGGCGATCAGATCGATGGCGACGTCTTCGCCCTTAATAGTGACCGTATTGGTCTCAAAGAAGGTTTCCAGTATTTCTTCGCTGGAGTATTCGAGTGCGCGCAAAATAATAGAAGCAGGCAGTTTACGGCGGCGATCAATACGAACGAATACTGCATCCTTAGGGTCGAATTCAAAATCGAGCCATGAGCCGCGGTAAGGTATCACGCGAGCGTTGTACAACAGCTTGCCTGAACTGTGGGTTTTGCCTTTGTCGTGATCGAAGAACACACCCGGAGAGCGGTGCAACTGTGACACCACTACGCGCTCGGTACCGTTGATCACAAAGGTGCCGTTTTCGGTCATGAGCGGTATCTCGCCCATATAAACTTCTTGCTCTTTTACGTCTTTGACTTTCTTGCTGGAAGATTCTTTGTCGTAAATGATCAATCGCACCTTGACCCGCAGCGGTGCTGCGTAAGTGATGCTGCGCGACACGCATTCCTTGACGTCAAATGTTGGCTCGCCCAGGCGATAGTCGACATATTCCAGTTCCGCGCTACCCGAGTAGCTGACAATTGGGAATACTGACTTGAAGGCGGCGTGCAGGCCGGATTCGGCGCGATCTTCCGGACCGGTGCCAACCTGCAGAAATTTGTTGTAAGAGTCGGTTTGGATTGCCAACAAATAGGGCAGCTCCATCTTTTCGGGCAACTTGCCGAAATCTTTCCGAATACGCTTCCTTTCAGTAAAGCTGTAAGCCATGCGAATCTCCTACCTAGTAATCATCGAATCCAACGTGCTTTTTCTACACAAGCACGAAAAGCCGGTGTCAGCCGGCCGTATTTCGACCAGCTGACCCAGCTGTATCAGTCTACAAAAGTGCGATCTGCAATCGAACTACTGGAGTTCAACCGTAGCGCCAGCTTCTTCAAGCTGCTTTTGAATATCGTCTGCTTCGTCTTTGCTAACGCCTTCTTTAATCGCCGAAGGTGCGTCGTCTACTAACGCCTTGGCTTCTTTCAAGCCCAAGCCGGTAATTGCACGCACGGCCTTAATGACATTCACCTTCTTTGCGCCAGCTGAGGCTAAGGTCACGTCAAATTCGGTCTTCTCTTCAGCCGCTGCAGCAGCATCGCCGCCGCCAGCCGCTGGAGCCGCTACAGCAACGGCTGCTGCTGCTGAAACACCGAACTTTTCTTCCATATCTGCAATAAGCTCAACGACGTCCATTACGCTCATTTCTGCAATCGCATTCAACACATCATCTTTGGACAATGACATTCCATTTCTCCTAATTATCTAAAGCGAACCTTAAGTTCCCCTGGGGTTCTATGCCTCTGCTTCTTTCTGATCTTTGACGGCCGCTACCACTCGAACCATCTTGCCGGGCACCTCGTTCAAGGTTTGCGCCAGTTTGATGATCGGGGCCTGCATTACACTCATTAACTGAGAGCGCGCTTGATCCAGTGTTGGCAACTTAGCAACTCGATCAATTTGATCGGCTGGCAAGAGTGCACCACCAATAGACAACGCCTTAATTTCAAGCTCTTCAAAGTCTTTCGCGTAATCCTTCAGCAGTCTTGCTGCCGCACCAGGGTCTTCGGTTGAAAACGCCAGTAACGTGGGCCCGACCAGAGCGTCGTTTAAACACTCAAAGTCTGTGCCTTCTACAGCTCGCTTAACTAACGTGTTTCGCACAACCCTCAGATAAACCCCGGTTTCGCGTGCTTTCACACGCAATTCCGTCATTTCTGCAACGGTCAAACCACGATAGTCAGCCAAGACAGCCGACAAAGCAGATGTAGCAGCACCATTAACCTCAGCAACAATTTCTTGCTTCTGTTCAAGTCTTAACGCCACATCTTTCTCCTTTTGAACCAATTCGCTCAATCGCGATTGGTCACATTGCACGCGGCGAGCCTCTTTCGCTTTAGATCCAAGGGCCTCTAACAGGTCATTGGATTTTAAACTTTCGGAGACGAAGCCGTGGAATGTGCCGAAACACTTTCTACCGCCTCTTTCGCTACAACGAGCGACTCACCATCTGCGTAGGTCATTAAGCCTTGCCGCTAAGCGGTTCGGCACCTACGGTTTTTGACGGCTTGGAGTGAGCAAGCTCACCCCAACCTCCAAATTCCTCATTCCTACAGTTCGGTTAACCCGCCTGCAGAGATGCTTGATCTATTGACACGCCGGGACCCATGGTCGTGGAAAGCGTCACTTTCTTTACATAAATGCCTTTCGCCGATGCGGGCTTGGCTTTCTTTAAATCAGCCACCAGCGCTTCGACATTTTCGCGGACCTGCAGCGGGGCGAAACCCACTTGACCAACGCTACCGTGGATTATGCCGGCCTTGTCCGTACGAAATTGCACCTGCCCGGCTTTGGCGTTTTGCACCGCTGTTTCCACGTCGGGTGTTACGGTTCCGGTTTTCGGGTTTGGCATTAGGCCGCGAGGGCCCAGCACCTTGCCGAGTTGACCGACAATGCGCATGGCGTCTGGCGTGGCGATAACCACATCAAAGTCCATCTCACCACCTTTGACTTTTTCCGCCAAATCGTCGAAACCGACAATGTCGGCACCAGCAGCCGTGGCTTTTTCAGCGTTCTCGCCTTGCGCGAACACGGCCACTCTAACGGTTTTACCCGTACCGTGAGGCAGTGTGGTCGCGCCGCGTACTACTTGGTCTGACTTGCGTGGATCGACCCCTAGGTTTACCGATATGTCGAAGGACTCTTTAAACTTTGTGCCCGCCAACTCATTAAGCAGTGTTACTGCCTCGTCTATATCGTAGGCTTTTTCGGCATCAATCTTTTCTGCAATTGCGCGCATGCGCTTACTCAGCTTTGCCACTTACACACCCTCCACATCAATTCCAGAAGCCCGAGCGGTACCAGCAATGGTGCGTACTGCCGCATCCATGTCCGCTGCCGTTAAGTCAGGCATTTTCATCTGTGCAATTTCTTCCAATTGAGCTCGATTTACCTTCGCAACTTTAACCGTATTGGGTGTAGCCGAGCCTTTGGCGATACCTGCTGCTTTGCGTAGCAAAACTGCCGCTGGGGGTGTTTTGGTCACAAATGTAAACGAGCGGTCGGCATACACTGTTATCACCACTGGAATGGGCAGCCCTTGCTCAACAGACTGCGTTTGGGCGTTAAACGCCTTGCAGAAATCCATGATGTTGACGCCATGCTGACCCAGCGCTGGGCCTACTGGCGGACTTGGGTTTGCCTGACCCGCTGCAACTTGCAGCTTAATGTAGGCTTCAACCTTCTTAGCCATGCTTTACTCCTTGCGGGTGCATACGCGAGGGCCTTCAATCCCTCCCTCCCCGGGGTTATGTCACTGCAGCAGCAAACTGCAGCGATCTGTCGTTTTCTCGACCGGCGGTTGCCCGCCTACCTTACGCCGCCCGCCTTCGATCAGGTCTGAGCGTCCCTTGACCTTAGCCCTTCTCGACTTGGCCAAAATCCAGCTCGACCGGAGTCGAGCGTCCGAAAATAGTCACCGCTACTCGCAGACGGCTCTTTTCGTAATTCACTTCTTCGACTACGCCGTTGAAGTCGTTGAACGGGCCGTCGGTTACGCGAACAATTTCGCCCGGCTCGAACACGGTCTTCGGCGTTGCTTTCTCGCTGCCTGCCGCAACGCGATCCAATATTGCGGCGGCCTCGCGGGGCGACAGCGGCGCGGGCTGATCGGCCTTTCCGCCGATGAACCCCATTACCCGTGGCGTTTCCTTCACGAGGTGCCAGGTGTCGTCATTCAATTCCATTTCCACCAGCACGTAGCCGGGGAAAAATTTACGTTCGCTGCGGCGCTTTTGGCCACCACGCATTTCCACAGCCTCTTCTGTGGGCACCAAGATTTCACCGAAATTCTCTTGATGGTTGGAGAGATTCACGCGTTCTTGCAATGCTCGGGCTACGTTTTTTTCGAAACCCGAGTAGGCGTGCACGACGTACCAATTTTTCGACATGTTGGATTACCCGATGATGGAGCTGACAATCCAGCCCAGCAGGGCGTCGAGCCCCCATAGTATTAGAGCAAAGACAAACACCAACAAGAGCACGACCAGTGTTGTTTGAGTTGTTTCTTGGTTACTGGGCCAGACCACGCGGCGTACCTCTGTGCGTGCCTCTTTCAACAGCGACCAAATAGCGCAGCCCCGCTCTGTTTGCAAGGCTAACAAGACTGCAACGCCAGCAATGGCAAGTAGGCCAACTACTCGCAGCAACAGCATTTCGTCCTGGTAATACCAATTGGCAAATACTCCGCCCGCCAACAAGCCAACCACGATTAGCCACTTCAGCCAGTCTAAGGACCCAACCTTATTTTCTAAATTGCTATTCAAGCTAATTTCCTAACAACACAGTATTGCGATCATCAAACTTGTTTCGTCTGTTGTCCGTCGCCTTATTGCTTTCTGCCCTTTTAACCTTCTGTTCCGCTGTCTTGTCTGCTCTTGCTCTGCGACTTTACCGCCTTCTCAATCCACTGCCTGTTCATCTACTACGCGGTGTAGAGAATGGCAGGCCAGGAGGGAATCGAACCCCCAACCTGCGGTTTTGGAGACCGCTGCTCTGCCAATTGAGCTACTGGCCTTTCGTAACATACCCCGTCAGAGACGCTGGCTATCGTGCATTGGCGACCTCGCTATGCGGTTAACCAGCGTTGCAACGAACGTTCTCGTCCGCGACATCTTTTGCGTTCAAAGACAAGAAGGGAGCGCTAACGCTCCCTTGCTGGTCACTTGGGCGCGAGCGCTCCAAGCAGGCCGTCTGCTAGTCGATCACTTTCGCGACAACGCCAGCACCTACGGTGCGGCCACCTTCACGGATCGCGAAACGCAAGCCATCGTCCATTGCAATTGGGCAGATCAACTCAACGACCATCTTTATGTTGTCGCCGGGCATCACCATCTCAACACCTTCCGGTAGTTCGCAAGCGCCGGTCACATCCGTGGTACGGAAGTAAAACTGTGGACGATAGCCCTTGAAGAATGGTGTGTGACGACCACCTTCGTCTTTGGACAGTACATACACCTCTGCTTCAAATTTGGTATGCGGTGTAATTGCACCGGGTACCGTTAGTACCTGTCCGCGCTCTACTTCCTCACGCTTGGTTCCGCGCAGCAACACGCCAACGTTCTCGCCTGCGCGACCTTCATCGAGCAGCTTGCGGAACATCTCTACACCGGTGCAAGTGGTCTTCATCGTTTCTTTAACGCCAACGATTTCGATCTCGTCACCTACGTTGACAATGCCGCGCTCTATACGGCCGGTTACTACCGTACCGCGACCGGAAATAGAAAAGACGTCTTCAATTGGCATCAGAAACGGCAGATCTACTGCACGCTCCGGCTCAGGAATGTAGCTGTCTAGCGTATCAACCAGCGCTTTAACCGCAGTTGTACCAAGCTCGTTGTCGTCCTTGCCTTCGAGTGCCATGAGCGCACTGCCCATGATGATTGGCGTATCTCCAGGAAACTCGTACTGCTCGAGCAGATCGATGAGTTCCATTTCAACCAACTCTTTCATTTCCTCGTATTCTTCGGTGCCGACACCGCCACAGTCTTCTGCGAGCAAATCTGCCTTATTCAGGAACACGACAATCTTCGGCACACCAACTTGACGAGACAGCAAGATGTGCTCACGCGTCTGTGGCATCGGACCGTCGGTCGCGCCGCATACTAAAATCGCGCCGTCCATCTGTGCCGCACCAGTAATCATGTTCTTTACATAGTCAGCGTGTCCTGGGCAATCTACGTGTGCGTAGTGACGACCGTCGCTTTCGTACTCGACATGACTCGTCGCAATCGTAATACCACGCTCGCGCTCTTCTGGCGCATTATCAATCTGAGCAAAATCACGCATTTCGCCACCGTACACCTCGGCACAAACTCGTGTCAGAGCCGCTGTCAGCGTCGTCTTACCATGGTCTACGTGACCTATCGTACCCACGTTTACGTGAGGCTTGTTACGTTCAAATTTTTCCTTAGCCATTTTTAACCCTCAGATGCACAGACAGTCGTTACTTAAATTACAGCAGCCTTTGGTAAATCCTTAGGCTTGCTGTCTACCAAAAAGAGCGCCCATCACTGAACGACTCATCATTCATGCGCTCGCGCGCCATTTT
>JAACDW010000264.1 GCA_009936775.1 Pseudomonadota bacterium | reverse complement strand
CGTATGGACTGCGCAAGTCATAAAAAAAATCGATACCCTGCATTGCTCTGCCCTACACTGCTGGTCAATAAAAAAACACCCTTGTTCCACAGCCTGAAAAACATGGCCACCTGTTGTCCCCATCCGCTCACTCAAAGCCACAACTTGCGCAGAACATCGACCGTCCGAGCGGCGCCCACTGTACACGCTCCAGCACAGCGAGGGCGTGAAACACGTCACAAAGACAGAATCCAACGCAAGCTTTTTCCCGGCGTCGAAAGACTCGGTGGAAAGACGAAGTTGAAAGACGACGTTGAAAGAAAAGCATGCCAGCTCGCACCAGCCTCGGACGGCACTCAGGACGAGAAACCGATATGACGAACTGGTTTACGCTGCTCTAGGTGAATTCTATCCCAGCCAACGGATGCGCTTGCCCTTTGGCTTGCCAATACCCGACAAAGTGCTCGTCGATCAAAGACTGTGGCGCTTTATCAATCGCCGCTACTGTCCATCTTGGGGACAGGTCCTTATCAATGAGCAGTGCCCTTACCCCCTCGGCAAAGTCGGGCCGCAAAAGGCAGTTGGTGGCAACGGCCAACTCGACCCTAAAGCATTCTGCCAGGCTCAACGTTGGGCCTAGGCTTAGCTGCTTGAAAATGATGCCCGCCGTTATCGGGCAGCCGCCGCGCAGGCTGGCAATGCCCCTGTCTATCCATTTGGAGCCTCCTTCAAGCGCCTCGATGCTGGCCACGCAGGCGGCAAGGCTACTAAGGTCAATGCTGTTTACATCAATCCTGGCAATCTCACTGCTCGGCATTGCTGCGCCAAAATCTTGTTCACTTAGGTATTGCGCCAGCACTTCTTTATTTCGTTCTGGTGCTCCAGTTTGCCAAGCCAACTCGGTCAACCCGGCAACGAAGACGTGGCGGCTGTCGTGCTCAATAACATGGGTGCCAATACCTAGAGCGAAGGCATCGGTAGCATTCACCTGACTGCCGGTGAGGGTGAGCAGCGCGGCGATATTAGGACTTAGGTTGCGCATTACCACAGTGCCACCGGCGTCTGGGAACAAGCCAATGGTGATTTCAGGAAATGCCAGCCGGGAGCGCTCGGTAAGCACGCGGAAGCTCGACGCCGAGAACAGCCCATAGCCGCCCCCCATAACGATGCCATGACCAAGGGTTAGCAGCGGCTTAGGGAAGCAGTGCATCATGTAGTCGAGCCGATACTCGGCGGTAAAAAAACGCTCGGGGTAGTCGTTTACTGTGCGTCCAGCCGCCAGATTTTCCGTTGCAGCGTGATACAGCGCCTGAATATCGCCTCCTGCGCAAAGAGCTTTGTCGCCTTCACCGGTGACCAATACGGCCACTACCTCATCCCGAGCAGCCCAATCCAGCATTTTCGGCGTCATGGCTTCCACTGCGCTCAGGGTTAGCGCGTTGAGGGTTGCCGGTACGTTAAGATGGGCTTGGGCAATCACGTTGCCGTTTCGCCCGGCATGCTCGAAGAACACGACTTCGCTGTTGCTCATGATGGGTAGTCCTCGATTAGCCGAGTTTCGGTAGCCATTGAATCGGTGCAAGACCCTGTTGCTGAAGCAGTTTGTTGGCGCTGGAAAAATGCCGACAACCAAAAAACCCGCGATGGGCTGACAAAGGTGAAGGATGCGGTGCGCGCAGCAAGTGGTGTCGGTCTGATGATACTTGAGCCGCTTTCTTCTGTGCGTTGCTGCCCCAAAGCATGAAGACCAAGCCTTCGCGTCGGTTCGCAAGTCTGTGTACCAGCGCATCGGTGAAGGTTTCCCAGCCCTTGCCTTGATGGGAGGCGGCTTGGGCATGTTCTACGCTGAGCACCGCGTTGAGCAGCAAAACCCCCTGCTCCGCCCAGTGGGTTAGATCCCCCGAAGCTTGGCGTAAGTCGAAGGTTGCACCCAGATCGTCCCGTATTTCGGCGTAGATGTTACGCAAAGACGGCGGCAGTGGCTGGCCGTCGGGTACAGAAAAACTCAGCCCCATTGCTTGGTTGGGGCCGTGATAGGGGTCTTGGCCAATAATCACCACACGTACTGCGGCTACTGGCACTAAGTCCATGGCAGCAAACATTTGCGGCCCCGGCGGATACACGCGCTTGCCTGCGCGTTTTTCTTGCAGCAAAAATTCCCGCAAGTCCTGCATATAAGCCTGATCGAACTGGTCTCCCAACAGGCTTTGCCAAGAGGGCTCAAGGGCTACTGATTTGTTCATCGCTCGACCAAGTCTTGGCTTACTGAGGCCGCATCAGCGGAAACAACAGCACATCTCTGATGGAGGGCGCGTTGGTCAACAGCATCACCAGTCGGTCGATACCAAGGCCCTCGCCGGCAGTGGGCGGCAGACCGTATTCCAGCGCCGTAATGTAGTCCTGATCGAAGTGCATGGCTTCGCTGTCGCCCTTTGACTTCAAGTCGGCCTGCGCCTGAAATCTCGCGGCTTGATCAACTGGGTCGTTCAATTCAGAAAATCCGTTAGCGTATTCGCGCCCGCCGATAAACAGTTCGAAGCGGTCGGTGACATTGGCGTTGTGATCACTGCGCCGCGCCAGCGGTGAAACCTCCGCAGGATACTCGGTGATGTAAGTGGGTTGTTCCAAGCGGCCCTCTACAAGGGCCTCGAACACTTCCATTTGCAGCTTGCCCAGGCCCCAGTGGTCCTCTACCGCAACTTGCCTATCTGTGAGTACACTGCGCAGATGATCGGCGTTGTCTACAGCGTTTTCCGCTACACCGCCGAAGCGTGCTAATGACTCGGCCATGGTGACCCGCTGCGGCGATCTCGCGAAGTCCAGCTCGATGCCCTGGTAGACAATCTGTTGAGTACCGCAGGCGCGCTGGGTGAGTTCCCCCATCAGTTCATCGGTCAGGTCCATGAGATCGCGGTAGTCGGCATAGGCCTGATAAAACTCCACCGTGGTGAATTCTGGATTATGCCGGGTAGACAATCCCTCATTGCGAAAATTGCGGTTAATCTCGTAAACCCGCTCGAACCCGCCGACCACCAGACGCTTCAAAAACAGTTCTGGCGCCACCCGTAAAAATAGCGGCATATCCAGCGTGTTATGGTGAGTGATGAAGGGTCTGGCCGTGGCCCCACCGGGAATGGCGTGCAGCATGGGTGTTTCTACTTCCAGATAATCGCGCCGATTGAAAAAATCTCGCAGCGCCTGCATGACCATTGAACGGGTGCGGAAGATGCCCCGCGTGTCATCGTTCACGATGAGGTCCACATAGCGCTGGCG
The DNA here is from genome assembly GCA_009936775.1 of Pseudomonadota bacterium. Taxonomy (GTDB): domain Bacteria; phylum Pseudomonadota; class Gammaproteobacteria; order Pseudomonadales; family Azotimanducaceae; genus UBA4421. Next base: position 111 of record JAACDW010000264.1, on the reverse strand, counting down.
GTAACGGATCTCTTGGTCGGTTACGCCATGAAACTTTTCCGGCAGCGGCAGCGCGGTTTTATTAAGCAGCACAATACTGTCGGCGTGCACACTCAGCTCGCCCTTGTTGGT
>JAACDW010000052.1 GCA_009936775.1 Pseudomonadota bacterium | reverse complement strand
TGCGCCGCAGCGGGGTGGGGCAGGTCAGCCAAAGTGGTTTTTGCACCTATTCCCACGACGACTTCTACTCTCATCGTCGGGCTACCCACGAACAAAATGCACCTGCACGCAGCGGCCGAATGGCCACCTTTATCTGCCGAATGCTGTGATCTGGCAAAAATAGGATGCGCTCAGCCAAGGCAAGCCTTCATTGACATGTAGCCGTCGAATCACAAGAATACGCGGCTTGCGCAAAACGGGGCCTGTTGTCGAGCGAATAGCCGCGCAACGACCCCCGCTGAGTCCACATCACAATCAATAGCTTACGAGAACTTTCGCAGCGCGCCGTGCAAGTGCGCGATGGCGGTGGTGGCAGCAAAGAAATGGAGTGGACAATCATGACAACTGACACAAGAACACAAGAGGCTTAGACATGGCAGAAATGCTGTCAGGCGGCGATATGCTGATCCGCGCACTCCAGGACGAGGGAGTGGAGTACATTTTCGGTTACCCCGGCGGGTCTGCCCTGCACATCTATGACGCGATTTTCCGTCAGCAAAAAATCGAACATATCTTGGTGCGTCATGAACAGGCCGCCACGCATATGGCAGATGGTTATGCGCGCTCCACCGGTGACCCAGGTGTGGTCTTAGTAACCTCTGGTCCCGGGGCGACAAATGCCATCACCGGTATTGCCACCGCCTACATGGACAGCATTCCCATGGTTGTCATCTCGGGCCAGGTGCCCAGTGACCTCATCGGCACCGATGCATTTCAAGAAACTGACATGGTGGGTATTTCCCGTCCGGTGGTAAAGCATAGCTTTATGGTGAGAGACGCAGCGGAAATTCCCAGCGTGGTTAAAAAAGCCTTTCATATTGCGACAACGGGCCGCCCCGGCCCCGTTGTCATCGATGTGCCCAAGGACACGACCGACCCGAGCGCGACTTACGCTTATGAGTATCCTGATAGCGTCAACTTGCGTTCCTATAAGCCAGCATTTGCAGGCGACATGGATCAGGTGAATCGTGTAATCGCTGAACTGCTGGCAGCCAAACGGCCAGTATTTTATGTTGGCGGCGGGGTCATTCAAGCAGATGCTGAAACATCCCTGCGTGCGCTTGTGAAGGCCGTAAACGCTCCGGTTGCCTCTACTTTGATGGGTTTGGGGGCCTACCCCGGCAGCGATACTCAGAGTCTCGGCATGCTCGGTATGCATGGCACCTACGAAGCCAATATGGCCATGCACGAAGCCGACCTTATTCTGGCACTGGGCGCTCGTTTCGATGACCGCGTGACTAACAATCCGGATAAGTTCTCACCACGCGCAACGATCGTCCACTTAGATGTCGATCCTGCGTCCGTGGATAAAATCATCCGTTCTGACATTGCATTGGTTGGCGATGCCGGTTGGGTGCTAAACGCCCTGTGGGACGCTTACCAAGCTCGGGACGCGGAACGTGATGCGGCGGCACGTGAAGCTCAGCAACAAGACATCGCTAAGTGGTGGCAGCAACTAGAGCAGTGGCGCAGTGCGCACGGGCTGAACCATAACTTGCAGCCTCACGAAGGCCAAAGCATCTTGCCGCAACTTGCGATTCAGGCTCTTTACCGCGTGACTAAGGGCGATGCCTTTGTGACCTCGGATGTGGGCCAGCATCAGATGTTTGCCGCCCAGTACTATCACTTTGACGAACCCCGGCGTTGGATCAACTCTGGTGGCTTGGGCACCATGGGCTTCGGTCTACCTTCCGCCATGGGTGTGCAAATGGGCAACCCAGAGTCCGTTGTGGCCTGCGTTACCGGCGAAGGCTCGTTTATGATGAACATGCAGGAACTGTCAACCTGCCTCCAGTATGGTCTGCCCATCAAGATTATTAACCTGAACAATCAGGCGCTGGGCATGGTCAAGCAGTGGCAGGATATGCAGTACGGTGGACGGCATTCCCAAAGCACCTACAGCGACTCTTTGCCGGATTTCAAAACCCTTGTGGAAGCCTTCGGGCATGTGGGTATCCGCGTCAGCGATCCGATGGAGCTAGAGTCGGCAATGACCACTGCGTTTGCCGCGGAAAACAAAAACCGTTTGGTCTTCGTCGACGTTTGGGTCGATCCCAACGAGCATGTTTACCCCATGGCCATTAAGGGCGGCGCGATGAACGACATGATTCTGAGCAGACCACAGGAGGTGGCGTCGTGAGAAGCATTCTCGCCGTACTGCTCGAAAATGAACCGGGCGCGCTGTCTCGTGTGGTGGGTCTGTTTGCCCAGCGTAACTACAATATTGAGTCGTTGACGGTGGCCCCCACCGAGGACCCAACCCTGTCTAGACTGACGCTGACTACTACTGGCGATCAGCAAAAAATTACACAAATTATGAAACAGCTCGACAAGCTGGTTGAGGTCGTGCGAGTGGTCGATTTGTGCACAGCTGAGCATGTAGAGCGCGAGCTACTGCTCATTAAGGTGCGTGCAGAAGGCGCAGCGCGGGCAGAAATTAAACGCTCGGCAGATGTGTTTCGCGGCCAAATTGTCGATGTCACAGCGCAAACCTATACCATTCAGTTGGTGGGTCCCAGCGCTAAGCTTGACGCCTTTGTGCGCGCTATCGACGACAGCGGTGTCAACGCGACCATTCTCGAAGTAGTGCGCTCCGGTGTGTCCGGCGTAGGCCGCGGCAACCACATACTGGCGCTCTAAACTTCCGATATCTAAACCCACAAAACTAACTCACGGGGAAAAACCATGCAGGTGTATTACGACAAAGACGCAGATCTATCCATTATCCCAAAGATGAAGGTAGTGATTGTAGGTTACGGCTCTCAGGGCCATGCCCACGCCAACAACCTGCGGGATTCCGGCGTCGCCAACGTCGTGGTCGGTTTGCGCAAAGGTTCTGGTTCTTGGGCCAAGGCCGACAACGCGGGTTTCGCGGTAGCTGAGGTTGCCGAAGCCGTCCAAGGGGCTGATCTGGTTATGGTACTGGTACCGGACGAACTACAGGCAGCGCTCTACAGCGCCGAGATAGAGCCGAACCTGAAAGAGAATGCGGCCATCGCATTTGCCCACGGCTTCAATATTCACTTTGAGTTAATTCAGGCACGCAGCGATGTGGACGTGATCATGATCGCGCCGAAGGGCCCGGGTCATACCGTGCGCTCAACCTATGTCGAAGGCGGCGGTGTCCCCAGCCTAATTGCGATCGCTCAAGACGCCACGGGGCAGGCGAAAAATATCGCATTGTCCTATGCCTCAGCTAACGGCGGTGGCCGCGCCGGGGTTATTGAAACCACCTTTCGTGAAGAAACAGAAACCGACCTGTTTGGTGAACAAGCGGTACTTTGCGGCGGTGCCACAGCACTGGTGCAGGCAGGCTTTGAAACCTTGGTCGAAGCCGGTTACGCCCCGGAAATGGCCTATTCTGAGTGCTTGCACGAACTTAAGCTGATCGTCGATCTACTGTACGAGGGCGGTATCGCCAACATGTGGTACTCGGTATCGAATACGGCAGAATACGGTGGTCTAACCCGTGGTTCACGTGTGGTAACCGAAGAAACCAAGGCTGAGATGAAGCGCATTCTGACCGAGATTCAAACTGGCAACTTTGCCAAAGAGTTTGTACTCGAAGACAAGTCCGGTGCACCGAGCATTAAGGCCATGCGACGTATTACTTCGGAGCACCAAATCGAAGAAGTAGGCGAGCGTTTGCGCGGCATGATGCCATGGATTCAGGCCAACAGATCGGTCAATAAAGAGATCAACTAGCGCACTTGACCTCCCGCCTTAAGCGTTGTGTGATCGGACTCGTTCACACAACGCCATTCCCCTTGAAAAAAAGCTTGTATATTGGCCGGGTGTTGCGACAGTGCAGCACAAGGTAGCGAGAAGTGCGCAGCGAAAAGGTACGAGAAAGCGTGAGAAATTTAAAGAAAGCGTGAAAAATTTACGGAAAGCGTGAGAAAGCGGATGGAAGACCAAGAAAAACCAACCCTGCAAATTGTTGCTGAAAGCCCAAGCGCTACGCAAAAAGGCGCCACACAAACAGGCGCTGCTCAAAAGGACGCAGCGGACAAAAGCGACGCAGAAGCTGACGCTGATATGTCGCCTCGGGGCCACGGCTCTGCATCGGCGAAAGACGCCCAAGCCCGGCATGTACGACGCGGTATTTACCTGCTCCCTAACCTCATCACGACCGGGTCTTTATTTGCCGGCTTTTACGCCATTATTACCTCTATGAACGGGCAGCCGCTCACCGCGTGCTACGCCATTTTTCTTGCCATGATGTTAGACGGTGCGGACGGCCGCGTTGCCCGCATGACGGGCACGCAAAGCGCCTTCGGTGCCCAGTACGATAGCTTGTCTGATTTAGTCGCCTTCGGTGTTGCGCCTGCGTTGGTAGCTTTTTCTTGGGGTTTAAGCGAGTTGGGCCAACTGGGGTGGGTAGCGGCTTTTGCCTATATGGCTTGCGCCGCACTGCGCCTTGCACGCTTTAACGTCGATGGCGAGGAGGGCTCATTTACTGGGCTGGCATCGCCAGCTGCTGCAGGCCTCATCGTCTTTGGCCTGTGGGTTGCAATCGAGCAGGGTATGACCCAGCCACCGCTTTTTGTGGCGTTGCTTTTCGCCGTGCTCACCGTCGCTGCAGCGCTGCTGATGGTGAGCAACTACGAATATTTTTCACCCAAAAAAATCAATCTGCGAGAGCGCATCCCCTTCGTGACCCTCGTGATTATTGCCATGGGTTTCGCGGTGGCCATGATCGATCCACCGATGGTGATGTTTGGTATGGCGTTGGTCTATGCCGCTTCGGGTCCCGCTCAGGGTCTATGGCTCAAGGTTCGCAACGCGCACCCCGAAGAGGATGACTATGCTGATCCGTAAACCTCCCACCATCGTCGGCTCCGAAATTACGCCGGAGTCGGTGTATCACAGCCGCCGTCAATTTATGACCGCCGGTGCGGTGGGTTTGGCCGCACTGGGACTACCCTTGGGGGCGACAGCCGGCTGGCAGGCGGACGATGAAATCACCCCGGAAAATATCGTCACCCAGTACAACAACTTCTACGAGTTCGGTACCGGCAAAGAAGACCCAGCGGCCTATGCCCATGAAATGACCACAGACCCATGGAGTGTCGAAGTCTCCGGCGCGGCCAACAAAACAGGCACCTTTGCCTTCGAAGACATCATTAAGGGGCTCGATGTAGAAGAGCGGATCTATCGTTTCCGCTGCGTTGAGGCTTGGTCCATGGTGGTGCCTTGGATGGGCATCCCGCTAAAAGATATCCTTGCCCAGTTTGAGCCCACGGGTAATGCCAAATTTGTAGAGTTCAAAACCCTTTACCGCCCGGACGAAATGCGCGGCCAGCAGGGCTTTTTCTCAAGTATCGATTGGCCCTATTTGGAGGGCTTGCGCATGGACGAAGCGACCCATCCGCTAACTCTGATGGTGACCGGTCTTTATGGCAAAGACCTGCCCAATCAGAACGGCGCGCCTTGGCGGCTAATGGTGCCATGGAAATATGGGTTTAAGAGCATTAAGTCCATTGTCAGCATCCGTTTTACCGAGCGCGAGCCGATCAATACTTGGAAGCAGCTACAGGCCAGCGAGTACGGGTTTTACGCTAACGTCAACCCAGCGGTCTCGCACCCGCGTTGGAGTCAGGCGTCCGAACGCCGGCTGCCCAGTTCGTTATTCAATGTGAATCGTCGCCCCACGCTGCCCTTTAACGGCTATGCCGACGAGGTAGCTCACTTGTATGCGGGCATGGATTTACGCAAGTACTACTAGGGCAATGCATTGCTGCGTCGTTATGTGAAACCTGTCGTAGTAGCCGCTTTGTTGCTGCCGTGGTTTTGGCTGAGCTATCTCGTGTACCTTGAAACACTGCAAACCGGCAGCGGTCTGGGCGCTGACCCTGTGGAAGAACTGATACATTATTTGGGGGAATGGTCGATGATCGTGCTGCTATGCGCGTTTTCGGTCACTCCATTGAGCAGACAGCTTAAGTGGCCTGCTCTTATACGCAGCCGCCGACTCATTGGGCTGTTTGCCTTTTTCTTTGTGCTCGTACACAGCGCGGTATTCGCAGTTTTTTATGCCGAACTGCAGTGGCAGATATTGCTTCGCGAAGTGTTTGAGCGACCATACATTACGCTCGGTATGGCCAGTTTGATGATACTTTCACTGCTGAGCATTACTTCCACACGTGGCTGGCAGCGGCGCTTGGGTAAGTCTTGGAAACGCCTGCATCAGTGGGTGTATCTTGCGCTGCCGCTGGCACTCCTACACTTGCTGTGGCTGCGCAAAGACGGCTACGACGATGTGGCGATCTACACGCTTTGGGCAGGGCTCATGGCAGCAGAGCGACTTTATGCTTGGCGTCAGCGCCAGGGCCAAAAAGCAGTCCTCTAAGGCAATCTCTTCAGTTAGCATGATCACTCCCAGCGGACACAGATAGGTTCATGTCTTCTACCAACCCGACTCCGACCGGCGCATTGAGTAAGCGCCATCGCCGTATGCTGCAAGACATGGGCATCGATGTGTTCAGCACTCGCGGGGCTGAACCAGTGGCGGCAGCGCAAGCATCGAAGCCTCGGGCGTCGTCTGCGGCTCAAGCGGCTCTAGCTGAAGCAAAAAATACGGCGAAAAGCGCAGCAACGGCAAACGCGCAGGCGCCTGCGCCGGACATGGACAAGTTGGTCGAGGGCGCCGCAGCCGGGGTCACGGCAACTGGTGCTGTGCCTACAAGTGCTGACAGCAGCGGCGCGACCCTTGCACCGTCTCAAGTGCGTATCGACCTCACCGTGGTAGGCACCGCGTCGCTGGTTTATCTCGGCGGGGCAGCGCTGTCGAATGTGGAACTGCGGTTTCTGCAGGACCTTGCTGGCGCGACTTATTGGCTGGGTAAGCAAACCGTGCTAACCGGCAAAGTCCGCAGCAGCGAGTTTCGCTGGCCTATTGTAGAAGCAACCGGCACACCAGAGCGCACGGTTGCGGTTTTTTGTGAAAAGCACCGTTTGTTTGAAACCACGACAACCGTACTGGCCAGTCCAGAGGCGTTCACCCAACTCAGTCCATGGATCAATGGCGACACAGGACACTGGCTGCGTATCGATGAACTGATTCAGGCAGCAGCCGACGGCGACGCCAAGAGAGCCCTATGGCAGCGGGTATTGCAAAATTTCAGTGCGGCCAGCGGCACCTAGGTTTTCGGCCAATGCACACGCGGCTTAGGCCCATGACCGCCGCGGACCTGCCCACGGTGTTAGCTACCGAGGCTGTGTGCTATCCCGAGCCGTGGTCGCAACGCCTCTTCGAGGACTGTATTGAAGCCCGATCCAAGGGCTATCGTTGCCATATGCTGCTCCTTGAAGATGCCTCGGTGGGCCATGCGGTGCTGACATTAATTGCAGACGAAGCAGAATTGCTGAACTTTTGCCTCCATCCAAGCCACCAAGCCCGGGGCTTGGCCGGGGTTTTCCTGGCGGCCCTGATTGCAGAGTTGAGCGAGCAGGGCGCGGCTAAAATTTTCTTGGAAGTGCGGCGCAGCAATGCGCCAGCACGTCGTCTTTATCGGGCCGCAGGATTGCAGGAAATTGGCGTACGCAAAAACTACTACCCCGCCGAAGGCGGACGAGAGGACGCCGTGCTGATGGGCGCAGACCTAATATCAGCCGCAAGCTAATAGCCTTAGGCCGATATTGGGCCGATAACCTCGAATCAATCGTTTTCTAATTCAAAGACGATGCGAGTTTGCACATCGTGCACCCAGACGGGCTTTTCGTTGACGATACGCGGCTTATATTTATAGCGCGAAATAGCCGCTAGCGCCGATTCGTTGAAGCCGTTACTTGGCTGTGCGTCAGCTACCCGAGCATTCTGCACTCGGCCAAGCGGGTCGACTGAAAAGTTCAACAGCACCCATCCTTCAATACCCCGAGAGGCCATCCTGCGTGGATAGGTCGGCGCGACCGCGACGATGGGCAAAATACCACCATCGGCAGCGGCGACGCTGGCTTTGTGATCACTTTTCGGTGGTTCGAATTTTAATGTGTCGTGCTCGCCGCCCGGGCCTTCATAGGTTGGATATACCAGCAGAGTTTGCGGCGGCGGCTCAACCGCTGGTGGTGGTTTTGGTTTGGGTTTTTTCTTCTTTGGCTCTGGTTCATCAAGCACGCGTACAAAGGTCAACGTGGAGCTTTTGGCGGTGGGTTCAATTTCTGCCGCGGCGCCGGAGATCAGCTGTTGCATGATGAAAAACAGAGCAGTGGTAATAAGCAGGCCCGCCAGCAGGGCCCAGCAATAACGTGTTACAAGGTCGTTCAATCCATTGGGTATAAGGCTTCGATCAAAAACTAGACTCGTCATAGCTATTTCCTCTCGCTAGTGGAACGCAAAGCCATTAGAGCCAATGTCTGTAACGCACTCTAAGGGCTGCTTAGGTCGCTTGGACAAGTTCCTCGATACGCTCGGCGCAGCAGCCAAAATAAAGAAATAGGACCAAAGGCGGTTTTTTCCAGACAGGCGGCGACCGCATAGAGGCAGTGATGAGCACCGCACCTTACATAACGTGAGCGCTTCCTGCGCCGAGTTGCTAACATGCCCGACTTTACTGTTGGCGCTCTTTAGTGAGCGTGCGTTTACTGCACAGAGGTTGGTGCAGTCCTTTAGGATTCTTGGTTTATGAGTTCGGAATTTCTTCAACAAATACAACAACGTAGAACGTTCGCTATCATCTCGCACCCAGATGCTGGCAAAACTACTATGACCGAGAAGCTGTTGCTTTTTGGTAACGCCATACAGTTGGCGGGTACGGTGAAGTCGCGCAAATCGGATCGTCATGCGACCTCAGACTGGATGACCATGGAGCAGGAGCGGGGCATCTCCGTCACCACATCGGTGATGCAATTCCCTTATGCGGGCCGCGTAGTAAATCTGCTCGATACCCCCGGCCACGAGGACTTTTCTGAGGACACTTACCGCACGCTTACCGCGGTGGATTCTGCGCTGATGGTGATTGATGGCGCCAAGGGTGTTGAGCCGCGCACGATCAAACTGATGGAAGTGTGCCGTCTGCGCGACACGCCCATTATTACTTTCATTAACAAACTCGATCGCGAGATACGCGATCCCATCGAAGTGCTGGATGAAATCGAAGACATTTTGCAGATTCAGTGTGCGCCCATGAACTGGCCCATTGGCATGGGCCAGCAGTTCAGGGGTGTTTACGAAATGGCCGCCGACCGCATCGTCTGCTTCGAGAAAAGTCAGGGTCACCATATCCACCCCTATCATGTGATTCAGGGGCTGGACTCCAACGAGGCGCGTGAACTGTTGGGCCCGGACTACGACGACTTTGTGGACGAAATTGAATTGGTACGCGGGGCTTGCCACGACTATGACCAAGGCGATTTCGAGAAAGGCACAGTTAGCCCAGTGTACTTTGGTACAGCGCTGGGCAATTTTGGTGTGCAACAAATGCTCGACGGCTTTGTAGAGCAGGCGCCCAAGCCGCAACCTCGGGCGACTCATGAGCGCGTCATCGTGCCCGATGAAAAAGCCTTTTCTGGCTTCGTGTTCAAAATTCAGGCGAATATGGATCCCAAGCATCGTGACCGTATTGCCTTTCTGCGAGTCTGCTCGGGCACCTATCGACAAGGCATGAAGCTGCGTCATCAGCGCTTGGGTAAGGATGTGCGTATCGCTGACGCTGTAACCTTTATGGCTGGCGACCGAGTGCAAACCGAGGAAGCCTATGCCGGTGACATTATCGGTCTGCACAATCACGGCACCATTCAGATTGGTGATGCTTTTTCCGAAGGCGAGAACCATGAGTTTGTCGGCATTCCCAATTTTGCCCCAGAGCTATTTCGTCGAGTTCGCGTGCGTGATCCCCTGCGCAGCAAACAGTTGGAAAAAGGTGTGCAGCAGTTGGCAGAAGAGGGTGCTACGCAAATGTTTAAGCCGCTGAGCAAGAACGAGTTGATTGTTGGAGCAGTCGGTGTGCTGCAATTCGATGTGGTGGCGTTTCGCTTGCGCGATGAGTATCGGGCCGAATGTATTTGGGAGAACACCAGTACCTTCACCGCTCGCTGGATTCGCTGCGACGACGACAAAATGCTTGCCGACTTCCGCAAAAAGAACGCAGAGAACCTAGCCATTGATGGTGGTGGCTACCTCACCTATCTGGCCACCAGTCGGGTGAACTTACAGGTTATTCAAGACCGTTGGCCCGATGTGGTGTTCAGCAAAACCCGTGAGCACTAGCCCGGGTGAGTGACGAGCCCCCGCCTTCTGAGTCGCCAAAATCAGGGGTTTCTGAGCAGCGCCCCAACCAAGCCGAGTTGCTGGCGGCCTTTGCTCGACTGGCCGAAGACCCAGCCGATGAATTGGCGGTGGCAATGCTGATTGCCGCGGTGATAGACGAGCAGCTTGATCCGCGCCGGGTAGAGATGCAGATGCAGGCATTACTTGGCGATGCCCAGGCGCAGGGAATCAGTGATGTTGAGGGGGTGCTGGCGCTCCTGCGAGGCAAGGGCTTTGGCCAAAAGCCATTGACCGCGGTTGATCTGACCCACAGCAGTATCGATTGGCTGCTGCAACAGCGGCAGGGACTGCCCATTGTTATGGCCGTGGTGATTATTACCTTGGTGCGGCAGTTGGGGATGCAGGCTCACGGCATTAACTTCCCCGGACACTTTTTGCTGCGCGTCGACGGCGACTTAGTTGACCCGCTGGCGCTGGCCATTGTGCCCGCCGAAAGTTTGCCGGTACCGGCTGGCGGCTCTTTGCAGCAAATGCTCGCTAAGGCTGGCCCTGTGAGCATGGGCTTTCGCATGCTCAACAACCTGAAGGCCTACTATTTGCAGCTGCAAAATTGGTCCGCAGCGTTGGCCGCAACGGACTATCAGTTGGCGATGATGCAGCATACTAACGACATAACTGCCTTGGTGCATTTTGAGCGGGGCGAGTATCGGCATCGCATGGGGCAAGCAGAGGCTGCACTGGAGGAATATGCAAAATGCGCGCAGTTGACGGCCCAGCCAATGCTGCGCGCCAAGGCGGAGTCCCGCATACAGGGCGTGATGTCTGAGCTAGAGGGCACACTGCACTAATCAATACAGGCATGATGTGCTGTCCGAAATCTCGGTTATCAAAGCAGCGCAGGCTGCGCATTGAGCATGGGCTGCGTCTGTGGTGCGGGCGACCTATCAGGCCTAGGTCATATCCTCAAACGGGTTGGTATCGTCGAACTTAATATGCCGGGCAAACCCCGGTACTTTTATTTCATTGGGGCTGATGTCTAAGTCCTTGCCCTCCAGCACACCTTCACCGAAGCGGTAAATGGGTGCAATGCTGCCGCTGTCGGCTACCTCGTTATACTCGTGGGCCTTAGTCAGTGTCGCTTCTTGGCGCGTTTGGGCGGCAGTAAAGGTTTGTTTGCCATAGCGTTTTTCGAGCATCTGCTGGGTCTGCTGCGGCGACAGAAAGAAGCCAGTGGCGTTGTTGCCGCCAAAACCCTTGGAGTTCACAAAGGCTCCACGCATGTCGGCCTTGTCGCGTTCTTCGTCGCGCATGGGGAAGTGTAGATTCGCTTGGGCAACGTCATCGGCAATATGGTCGATGGTCTTGATGCCGGGGATGACGCCGTCTTGCCAGGCTCCGAGAATGGCCGACAGCTGATCACCGCCGGCTGGCGCCAGTGAATGACCGAGATACGATTTGACCGCCGCGATGGTGAAGCGCTGGATACCAAAGATACCCGCCAGTTCACTCATAATGGCGGATTCCGTGACCCGATTTTGTGGTGTACCCGTACCGTGTGCGTGCATATAGGTGCTTTGACGCAGGCCGTCTTCACCCAGAATGTTACGTGCCGCCGCCATGGCCTTGGCCACAGTCACATAGTTACCGATTCCCGGGCCGGGAATTGACTTCTTGTAGCCGTCGGCGTTAACAAAAACATCGCCTACTGAGCCGAGTACCCGCGCGCCACTTTCTATGGCCAGCGCGTCGTCCATAAGCACGATCCATACAGACGATTCCGCAACGGTAAAACCCGCATTGTCGGAAAAGGGGCGACAGGCCCGACGGTTATTCACCTGGGTCGCGCCGTCCAGCGCCATCAGCGCTTCGTCTTCGGCCAGTGCGCCCATCGTGCGATAGCCTTCGATTACTCCGGGGGTAATGGGCGCTTCGGCGTTGCCCACCATAACAATGCGCTTGCTGCCGCTGCGAATTTCGTCCATGCCGCGTTTGACGTTGTACAAAAACGTGGCGCAGGCACCAATAATTCCTGCGGTCTCACCGACAGACCCCAGCACATAGGCATTAACGAAGTCGCCCGGCATTTCGGCCAAGGCTAGGGCGGTATTTTTGGCCGTCGGTCTTTTGCCTGTTAACGGGTTTTGCAGCAGCCCTGCATAGCCGTCTTGGTCCATTTGCCCCATGGCGGAGCCGGAATACACGCCAATTTGATCTGGGCGCACCATATTTTTCAGTTCCTCCACGGCGAAGCCCGTGGAGCGCAGCGCATCGGAGGCACCATAAACGGTCATTTGCAGGCCCCGAGGATGGCTGCGGCTGGCGTACAGGGCCACAGGATCAAAGCCTGTGGGTAGCTGCCCGGCACTGGTTACCTTGCTGGCTCGAAAATCTGGCACCAGTACATTGATATCACCGCTGCAGCTTACCCGTACTTGCTTGTCGTTCAGGGTTGTAACGGTCCAGCCCTCTGGCAGGGTTTGCGGCAGCTGTCGCTTGGCCACCACAAAACTTTGCTCGTCAGCGCCAGCTTGGCCGAGGGTTATGGCGTTATGCCAAAGCGTGCGCTGAACGTCGAAATGCTCGATTTTACGCACCAATGTGCCATCGAGAATTTGCTGGCGGATGCTTGCAGCGCTTGGCGCTGCGTTGTCCTGCTGCAGACCCATCAGTTGCCCCAGACTGGCAAGGGTGGCATCGCGAACCGACTCAGGCAGCGAATCGAGTACGAGGCGTCTGTAGGCGTGATGAAACGACACGCGTCCAGCCGGGTTGATACCACCACAGCCAACAATAATGGGTAAGGGAGTGCGGTGCTGGCTCACAAAAATAGACTCACAAATTCTTCCTGTTCATGCCCTGACTGATCGCGGGCCGTCAATGGTCGTTTAGCTGCGTTCCAGCGCAACTGCAGTGGCCTCACCGCCGCCAATGCATAAAGCGGCAATGCCGCGTTGCTTGCCATGCTGCTGCATGGCGTGGGCGAGGGTGACAATCAGGCGGCTGCCGGTAGAGCCTATCGGATGGCCCTGAGCGCAGGCACCACCGTAAATGTTGACCTTCTCATGGGGCAGATTCAGGGCCTGCATGGTCAGCATCGTTACCATGGCAAAGGCTTCGTTGATTTCGAATAGGTCTACGGATTCAGCGCTCCAGCCGGTTTTTTGCAACAGCTTTTCAATGGCACCAATGGGCGCTAGGGTGAACTCGCTGGGGTGAATAGAATGGGTGCTGTGAGCGACAATTCGCGCCAGCGGAGCGCGGCCATTGAGCTGGCTTTCGCGCGTCAATACCAGGGCCGATGCACCGTCAGAAATTGACGAGGCGTTCGCTGCAGTAATGGTGCCATCGCTCTTGAATGCTGGACGCAGCGTCGGTATGCGGTCGACCTTGGCCTTGCCAGGCTGTTCGTCGTTGGCGATGCTGACGCCGTCTATGTCCATGGGCGATATTTCTGCTGCTAGGTTTTGGCCAGTAATGGCGCGCAGCGCGCGGTTCACAGACTCGATAGCGTAAGCGTCCATGGCTCCGCGGGTCAGTTGATGGTCATCTGCCGTGGATTGGGCAAAGGAGCCCATGGAACCGCCAGTTTCTGCATCTTCTAAACCGTCGGTAAACAGTGAGTCCTGCATGGTCGCATGGCCCATGCGCAGGCCGGCGCGGGCTTTCGGTAGCAGGTAAGGGGCATTGCTCATGCTTTCCATGCCGCCTGCAACAACCGTGTCAGCGCTGCCTGCAGCGATAAGGTCCATTGCCATCATGGTGGCTTTCATACCGGAGCCGCAGACTTTGTTTAACGTAGTAGCGGCAACGCCGTCGGGCAGTTCGGCCATGCGCATGGCTTGGCGCGCTGGGGCCTGCTTCAGTCCCGCGCTTACCACATTGCCCATAATCACTTCGTTTACTTCGCTGGCATCTGCACCGGCATTGCTGAGTGCGCCCTTTATGGCATGAGCCCCCAATGCTGGCGCAGTTTGCTTCGCCAAGGCGCCTTGAAAACTGCCAATGGGTGTGCGCGCTGCGCCAAGTATGTAGATGGGTTCGTTCATGCAATCACTCCTCGTTGCTCCCCGATAAAACACCACGAATCTGAATAGCGAGTGTACTGGCGCAAGACCTTGGCAGCCAGCGCGCGGCCTAAGTTATTGCACCCCAGTGCCCAATTTGCTGCAGGTTTTAGCGTTCAAAAAAACGGGGTATCAACTCGGCAAAGTTGCAGGGTCTGAAGTCAATATTCAGCTGATTGTGCAGAATTTTCTCCCAACCCATAGTCACTGCCCCCGCAGAGCCGGGTAGGCTGAAGATCAGCGTGCCGTTTGCCATGCCGCCTACGGCCCGGGATTGAATGGTCGAAGTACCGATGTCCTCGTAGGACAACTGCCGAAAGAGCTCGCCAAACCCCTCAATATGCTTATCAAACAAGGGGGTAAGCGCCTCAGGCGTACTGTCACGGCCAGTGAAGCCGGTACCTCCGGTGGTGACGATAACCTGTACCTGTGGGTCGGCAATCCATTGGGAAACCTGGGCGCGAATGGCGTAGATGTCATCTGGCACCAAACGGCGGTCCGCAAGATGGTGTTCATCGGTGCGGATAAAGGCCGCTAGCAGGTCGCCAGATTTGTCATCGGCAAGGCTGCGAGTATCGGAAATTGTGAGGACTGCAACACGGATGTCGGGCATGGGTTCAATTGCGCATGATCTAACAAGTGGCTAGAGTACATCCATTTCCGGGACAGTCCAAAATCGTGGCAAATCAAGTGATTGAAGGGGATCGCCTGTTCTTTATTGCAGAGAGCTTGGCACAGGAATTTTCATCCTTCCCGAACACGGATCTAGAGCAAAAACCGGCTCCGGGCTTACTGTCTCAGCGCGAAGTGAATCAGCTTAACGAAACCATTGAATCGTTAGATATCGACGCCTATGTGGAGCAGGTTATTGCGCCAGCAGAGGCCCAAGGCCGTAAGGCGGCGCCAGAAATTGTTCGTCAATTGGGCAAGCTGCTGGAGGAAAAAAGTAGCGGCCCGTATTTTCAGGCTGTTGTCGAAATGGATTTTGGTGGCGGTCAGAGCCGCCAAATTGGCTTCATCGCCCAAGACCGCTC
>JAACDW010000051.1 GCA_009936775.1 Pseudomonadota bacterium | reverse complement strand
CAGCTTCCACCGTCGCGGTAAAGCTGATGGCATTACCGGCACCGTCAATAATAGAGAGATGCGTCGTACCACTGGCCTCCTCGGTCGTATCCTTACCCGGCTGCTTGAATGCGCTCGGAACGCCCGCTACCGGCTCGGCAGCCGGAGCAAATCGCTGGTCAGCACGGCTTTTGAGATAATCAGGGTCAAGCAATGCTGCGATTGGTACCTCGGCATAATCTGGGTCTGCAAAGTACTGGTCACGGTCGGCATAGGCTAAACGCTGAGCGTCGACAAAGGCCTGAGTCTTATCGGTGCGCTGGGCCAGCAAATTCTCATACAGCTGCGCCAGCATAATTTGTGCACCACCAGAAGACGGCGGCGATGCAGTGCAAATTTGCAGCGCTTTAAAGGGTCCGCACACAATCGGGCGGGTCTTCACTGAGTAGTTGGCAAGGTCGGCGAGAGACAAACTGCCAGGGTTCGGCTCGGCGCGGGCCGCAGCAACCATGGCCTCGGCCAAGGCCCCGGTATAGAACGCCTTGGGGCCTTGATCTGCTATGGCCTGCAGAGTTCGCGCATAGTCCGGATTGGTACGGACTTGGCCTGCCACCAAGGGCTTACCTTCAGGATAAAAGTACTCGGCGCTGCCCGGCGCCTCATCCAGACGCGTCAACTCGGCCATCCGTGGCAGGTATCCGGCAAGGCGTGGAGAAACAACAAAGCCCTGCTCCGCCAGCGCCATGGCCGGAGCAAAGAGGGCCTCCCAGGGCAGTTGGCCGTGCTGATCATGGGCCTGCTTGTAAAGGGCGACAGCCCCGGGTGCGCCAATGGCGCGACCACTTTGCCAAGCCTGCACATAGGACATGGCCTTGCCATCGGTCATCAACATATCGGCGCTGGCTGCCGCCGGTGCGGTTTCCCGACCGTCGTGAAAAGTCAGCTCGCCGCTGCGGCGTTCATAAACAATAAGGAAGCCGCCACCACCAAGGCCTGAGCTTTGCGGTTCTACCAGACCGAGGACCAGGTGAGCGGCAATGGCCGCATCCACCGCGTGCCCGCCTTGGGCGAGCATTGCTATGGCGGCATCTGTGGCATAAGGATTTGCCGCTGACACCATTGCCCCATGCGACCATTTGCCACTGTTCGCGCAAGCAGAAAAAATGCAGGTGTTCAACAGAACGAATAGAAATCCGGCACGCATATTCTTCGGGGTCTCCTTGTTTCGTGGTTATGAGAGTAGCATGCCCTACGGGCAGGCATCCGAAGCAAACCTATGAGGTGAATCTTCGGGCAACAACAGCAAAGCGTATGCACATCACCAAGACAAAGGATAGAGAGCGAATTCGGCGTATTGCGCTAACCAGCCAAGGGCTGATCGGCCAAGCACCATTCGGCCAAGGGCTGCGGGGTGCCGGTGCCGCCATCCAGCACTTGGGTTACGTTCAACTCGACAGCATTTCGGTTATCGAGCGCGCGCACAATCACGTCTGGCGCAGTCGGGTGCCCAACTTCAAGGCTGAGCAAAGCAATCAATTGCTCGAAAAAAAAGAGGTTTTTGAGTACTGGGCCCATGCCGCCGCCTATCTGCCCATGGCCGAGTACCGCTACTACTTGGCGGACAAAGCCGCAGTCAGAGCTGGCACTCTGCGCAAGGGCTACCCAAAAGATCGCAAACTGATGGCCAAGGTGCTAAGGCGCATCTGTGACGAAGGTCCTCTAGGCTCCAAAGACTTAGAGGACCGACGCACGAAAAGTAACGGTTGGTGGGATTGGAAACCCGCCAAAAAAGCTATTGAGGCCCTGTACTTAGAGGGCGAACTGATGATCGCCTCCCGAGCGGGTTTTCAAAAAACCTATGATCTCACCGAGCGGGTGCTGCCCAAGAGCACCAATACCACCCTACCCAGCCTCGAAGCGCGCGCCGCGCACATGCTGGATGAACAACTGCGCTGTCATGGGCTGGTCAGCACAGTGGGCGCTACCTATGGACGCAAAGATGCGCAGCTGCGCCGTGCCATGAAAGCCGAGCTAGACCAGCGGCTTGCGCAGGGCCGCTTAACAACCGTAACGCTGCGCAACGGTAGCGTGTACTACCTTGAGCCCTATCAGCTGGACCAGCCCATGCCGCGCATGGATAACCAGTTAAAAATACTGTCGCCCTTCGACAACGCAGTGATCCAGCGTAAACGACTGATTGATCTATTCGACTTCGACTATCAGCTGGAGTGCTATGTGCCAGCACCCAAGCGAATCTTCGGTTATCTGGCGCTACCGCTGCTCTATCAAGGTAGATTCGTCGGACGCATGGACTGTAAGGCGCATCGCAGTGACAAGATCTTGCAACTCAAAGGCGTGTTCTTCGAGGACGACTGCGCAACCCCAGCAGTTTGCGCCGCACTGGCAGCAGCGTTACCCAACTTTGCCGCCTTTCAAAATTGCACAACTGTGCAAGTGCAAGAGGTGATGCCCACCAAGCTGAAAGCCGACCTCATCAAAAGCCTGAAACACTGATAGCGACATAGACCGCGCGAATCCCACCTGCCGATCGCCATTGAGGTTTATACTCGGCGCTTGTGCATTACCCACTGAGCACCCATGAGTCTTGTGCGCTGTGACAATTTATCCATCCACTTTGGCGATCGCGCCATCCTGTCTGAGGCCGACTTCTCTATTGAGCCGCACGAGCGCGTATGCCTGATTGGCCGCAACGGTGCGGGCAAGTCGACACTGCTCAAAATCGTCACTGGTGAACTGCTGCCTGACAATGGCGCTGTACATTTTCAGGACAACGTGCGCGTTAGCGTACTGGACCAAGCCCTGCCACAGGCCGACGACCTCAGCGTGCGCGAAGTGGTAGGCCAAGGCCTAGCGGTGCAAACGGCTTTGCTCGCAGCCTACAGCCAGCTCAGTAGCAGCGCAGAGAGCGCAGAAGATATGGCAGCCTTAGAACAGACGCAGTCGCGTATCGATGCCTTGGGCGGCTGGCAGCCAGAGCTACAGATTGAGGCCATTATGACCCAACTGGCACTGCCCGCAGAGGCCCTGCTTAGTGACCTCTCTGGCGGCTGGCGTCGCCGCGTGGCACTTGCCAAGGCTTTGGTCAGCAAGCCCGATCTACTGCTACTGGACGAACCTACCAACCACCTCGACATAGCCACCATCGAGTGGCTAGAGCACGAGGTGCGCGGTTACAAGGGCAGCGTCATTTTCATTACCCACGACCGCGCATTTTTGCAAAAGCTCGCCACCCGCATCGTTGAAATAGACCGCGGTCGAATCATCAGTTGGCCTGGCGATTACGCCAATTACCTGCGGCTAAAAGAGCAGGCGTTGGCAGATGAAGATACCCGCAACGCACTTTTCGACAAGCGTCTTGCGCAAGAAGAAACGTGGATCCGCCAAGGCATAAAGGCTCGCCGCACGCGCAACGAAGGCCGCGTGCGTGCACTCAAAGCCATGCGCGAGGAACGCTCAAAAAGGCTCGCCAAACAGGGTAAGGCACAGATTCAGATTGCCTCCAGCGAAGAATCTGGGCGCAAGGTGATTGAAGCCCGAGCCATCACCCACGGCTATACAGATAAGCCGCTGCTGCAGAACTTTAAGCTGAAGATCATGCGCGGCGACCGCATTGGCATTATTGGCAACAACGGCGTCGGCAAAACCACCCTGTTGCGCATTCTGCTGGGGCAGCTCACGCCAGACAGCGGCTCGGTAAAAATTGGCACCAATCTGACCATCGGCTACTTTGATCAGGTTCGCGAAGGCTTGGAGTGGGACAAAAGCGTGGCCTTCAATGTGGCGAACGGTAAGGACCACATCACCATCAATGGCAGTGACCGCCATGTGATCGGCTACCTGAAGGGGTTCCTGTTTACGCCAGAGCGGGCGCGCACGGCTATCAAGCATTTATCCGGTGGCGAGGTGAATCGGGTGCTGCTGGCCAAGCTGTTTACCCAAACCAACAACCTGATGGTGCTCGACGAACCCACCAACGACCTAGACATCGAGATGCTTGAAGTGCTGGAAGAAAAACTGGTGGAATATGCAGGCACCCTCATTGTGGTCAGTCACGATCGTGACTTTGTTGACAATGTGGTGACCAGTACGCTGGTATTCGAGGAGAACAATCAACTCATTGAGTATCAAGGTGGTTTCGCCGATTGGGCCAGCCGAGGAAGGCAGCTGGCCGTGCTAGAGCAACGCCAGGGGGAGCCTGTGACAGACCAGCCCCAAGACCACCCACAGCAGCCAACCCCAAGCGAGCAGGAAACGCCTAGCTCTGTTGCAGCAAAGGCCCCAGTGCAAACGTCTGCTGGCCGTTCAAGCAAAAAGCTCAGCTACAAGCTGCAGCGCGAGCTAGATACCCTGCCCGATGCCATAGCGGCACTAGAGGACAAGCTAGCAGAACTCACTGGCGAGACCGGCGCGGCAGATTTTTATAGTCAGGACTTTGCGGTAACCGAACCCGTACTGAACGCACTTGCCGCCACCCAACAGGCCCTAGACACCGCCACTGAGCGCTGGATTGAACTGGAGGAAATGCAGCAAGGCTGAACCGGTGCGGCTAGCGGCTGAAGCGAAGAAGGGCGTCGTCTACCGCCACTACCCCACCGTGCTGGCTGGCAAACAGCACCTGTCCGTCCTGCTCGTACATCAACAAACCGTCCATAAAGCGCACATCTGGGCCGCTTACCGGCTCCAAACCCGCACCATGACGCATGGTGAAAATGGTCATGTCGTGAGTAACGCAAAGATCAAGCTGTCGCGCCCCGGCCTCTATTGGCTGAGCCTTGAGCCTGTCCAGCATCACCTCCAGTACCATGGCGACCGCACGCTGGGGGTGCATCATGACGGCCTGAGAAATCTCACCGGCGAACCATTGGCCTACATAGGCCGCGAGTCCCGCCGACTGACGCAGCCCCTTCCACATACGAATTTGATCTAGGGCATAAAAGACACCAAAAGCTTCCACATTGCGTACTTCGGCCATCACGCCGCCGCGCCCGCTCGCGGCACTGGAATCTATTGCTAGGGCCGCGGTATCAATACAGCGCTGCACCGGGCTGGCATAGCCACGCAAGTTCACATCTGGCAGGCGGGCGCCAAACCTCCCAGCCAGTGCTCGACCCTCGTCTGTGAGTGGGTTTTCCAAATCGTGCACATCGCGACGATACTCCCGAGCCGAATGACGCATCAGTAATACGCCGCGCCGCACACCACTGGCAAAAATCTCGTTGCACATTTTTGCGCTGGCATCACCAAAATCATCACCCGGCCCGTTGTAGTCGTTGTTCATAAGCTGCACTGCGGTTAAAACCTGTCATAGTATCGTATGGCCATGAACTCAGGGGGAGATAAAGATGAGCAGATTACAAGACCGCATAGCCGTAGTTACCGGCGCAGGCCGAGGCATTGGGCGCGAAATCGCCCTGCTGATGGCATCGCAAGGTGCCAAGGTTGTGGTCAATGACTTAGGCGCCAACACAGACGGAACTGGGTCTACTATGATCGCCGATGAAGTAGTGGCAGAAATCAGGGCCGCTGGCGGCGAAGCCGTTTAGAATACCGACTCTGTAGCTGATGTGGCAGGCGGTGAACGCCTGCTTCAAACCGCCATCGACGCCTTCGGCGGCATGGATATTTTGGTGAATAACGCTGGCATCTTGCGCGACCGCACGATCTTCAAAATGGAAGAATCGGATTGGGATGCCGTGCTAGCCGTGCATTTAAAAGGCCATTACTGCTGCACGCGACCGTTTGCCAACTACATTCGAGCAGAAAATCGTACCGGCTGCCGTATTATCAACTTTTCCAGCGTTTCTGGCCTATTCGGTAACTTTGGCCAAGCAAACTACGGCGCAGCCAAGGCGGGCATTGCGGGCTTTTCAAGAGTGATTGCACTGGAACTGGCAAAGTACGGCTGTACGAGCAACACCATATCGCCCGGTGCGTTAACCCGCATGACCATCCCGCTGCGCGAAAATCGCGGCGAAACCGTTGAAGAATCGGATATGCAAGCAGGCGGGCCACAGCATATCGCACCCATCTGCGCGTGGTTGGCCAGCGAAGAGTCAGCGGGCATTACCGCTGAGATATTCCACGCTGCCCGTGGCGGCATTGCCATCATGCAGCAGCCACGCATCATCAAGCAGTTCAAGAAGCCTGAGGGCGTTTGGAGCCTAGACGAGCTGGATCATATAGTGCCCCAACTGATGGACGCGAAAAGAGCCAACATGGATGCCGCAGATGCGTCTGCAGAACCGGTGATTGGTTAGTACCGCGCTGCGCAACAGCCAAGCCAATCGTAAGAGCCAAGCGCAAAAACCAATCGCCAAGAGCCAAAGGCGCAGCGCTGACCATGGCGCAGTCAGAGCCCTCGATGCCGGTGACGCCATCAATGGCTAGGCAAACACGAGAGCCAAGTAACCTAAAAGTACCCTGCCCAACGCAGGTACACTGCGTCACCGCCGCCTTGGGTCACCGGCTGACCCATCGGCAGTACGCCAACGGTGATGGGTGCAAACTCATCGCCGCTGCCGCCAGTACTACCAATCCAGCCCAGCTGCACATTCTGATTTTGACCAATATCATAGGCGAACTGCGTTTGCAGCAAGCTGCTGCTGTCGTGCAAATTCGTAATGACTGTGAGCTGCTGATTCAGCAGTGGATGCCATTCGAAACTGCCGCCAACGGCGAGATAGTCGCGCATCAGATTAAAAAACTCGCCACGCTGCAAGCCTGCCTGCAAATCATCCGGCAGCGTGGCAAGCGGGCTTGGTATTTGCGCTAAACCGAAGTCGTTGTGAAAATACTCAGCGAAGGCATATACCGTGCGGCCTCGCCAAGGAAAGGCCACATCCATATTGATGACGCCCAGCGCGCCCCATGTCTGCGTACCGGTTGTGTTGGCGACGCCTCGGCGCAGTGCAATATCGCCGCGCAACACCGCAGGGCCTACGGGTATGCGGCCGCTTAGGCCGATAAAATCGGCGTCGTAGTGCTGGGCAGCGATCAGTTCGAACTCCAACAGACCGGCGTAACCATGCCATTTTGCCGCCGTGCTCGCATTTGCGCTGGCAAGTTCACCCGAGTTGTCGCGTCGCAACACATGCAGCAGCTGCGCGTCGTGACCTTTATCGAACAACCGCTCGACTAACACAAGGTCATCACCGGGTTTGTAATCGCGGTCTACCGCAGTGGGAGCAAAGGGATTAAAGGGGTCCAGCGGCTGAAAGACGATGCCACTACCCCAGCTCACAGC
This sequence comes from Pseudomonadota bacterium, assembly GCA_009936775.1. Taxonomy (GTDB): domain Bacteria; phylum Pseudomonadota; class Gammaproteobacteria; order Pseudomonadales; family Azotimanducaceae; genus UBA4421. The sequence goes on along the minus strand of JAACDW010000051.1, from coordinate 22,048 downwards.
TTGCCGCCCTACTGTGACCCCCCACCGGTCTGAGCGCCACCGCAGGTTAAAACGATCCAGCCGGTGCAGGCTACGATGACGGCCACCGGCATTTAGCTGCTCTGTAAGGGTCAGCGCACGGTTCGCATCGCTGACGACGATCTGTTCGCTCTGGCTGGCATTTTGGCCCAAAACGATGCCATCACCATGCTGCGCCAAGGTGGTATGGGCTAGCTCGAATGACCAGCGGCCCACATCGTGTTGCAGCATGGTGCGCAAATCGAGGGCACTGTCGCCGCGCCGGTTGCCCAGTTGCAGCAAATTCAAATCGGTAACCGGTACGCTACTGCTGCTGGTAAAGGCCTTGAGGCGAAACGTCAGATCGGTATTACCCTTGCGCCTCGATTCAGCCGGTCGTAATGCTGCGGCGCTTGCTGGGGCTGCGCCTCGGTACAGGGGCAGCAACGGCTTCGTCTGCGCCGTCGCTTTGGCCATGCCTTGGGGTTGTTCATCCTGCAAATCCGCAGATGCCGACGCTTCCAGTAGCGGCGGTTGCTCCGACCAGCCGTTTGGTGTCTGTATCTCGGCAATCCACGCCTGCCGGAAACCGTTAGCCCGCGCTGCCTGCAGTAATGACCTTATGTCGTCATCGCTCCACGGTACCAGTACAACCCGATGCAGCTGCTGACCATTGGATTGCGCCTGCACCGCGTCAATGTCTTGCAGCGACATTGCAAAATCCAGTTGCGCTGCCGTTGCCTGCAGCGCTGCGGCGTTGTTTGCATCGGCAAAACTACCAATCACCACCACCGCTTGAGCCTGCAGAGGCGCACATGCGAGAGCCAAGAGCGTCCCGAGAAGATAGGAAATAAGACGCCGCATTGAACCTAGGCCGTGACCCCATCGTCTTGGCGTATCTCCCCGTCCAGCATGGTCACCTGCCGTGAGGTGTATTCCATCACGATAGGGTCGTGAGTTGCGGTGACGATGGTCATTCCTTGCTGCTGATTCAAATCACGCAACACGGCGAGCAGTTCGGAGGTGGTCTTTGAATCGAGGTTTGCGGTTGGTTCGTCGGCCAGCAGCAGTACTGGCTCAGTGACAATGGCCCGCGCGATGGCTACCCGCTGCTGCTGCCCGCCGGACAGCTCACCAGGGCGCCTATCGCCCAGTTCTGCTAGCCCCATACTGCGCAGCGCCCGGTCCGCGCGGGAGCGACGTTGTTGGCTTGCTACTCCCTGCAACTGCAAGATGAATTCAACATTCTCGCGCGCGCTAAGCACGGGTATGAGGTTGTAGGCCTGAAACACGAAGCCCACGTTATGCAGGCGTGTTTGCGCGAGCTGCGCTGGGGTCAATGCCGCAAGGTCCACGCCGCCTACGGTCACGCTGCCAGCGTCGAAGCCATCGAGCCCACCAATCACGTTAAGCAGAGTGGATTTACCAGAACCAGACGGCCCGGCCAAACTGACAAATTCGCCAGCATGAATGGTTAGGTCGGCACCGCGTAGCGCGTACACCGGCACGCTGTCCTGCTGATAAATGCGCTGCACGCCCCGACATTCAACAACTGGCGATGTCGCTTTAGAGGTCTCGGCAAATTCTGTCATTTAAGAGTCGTCCGTTTTTTCCGTGAGGGGTTGCTGCAAGAAGTTGCTGCAACGCTATGCCATTAGCGGTTCATAGCCATAAGGGGCGAAATTTTAAGTGCCCGGCGCGCCGGAAAATAGCTGGCAAGCAAGCCCAGCAGCACGCTTAGGCCGCCAAACAAAAACAAATCTTCCAAGTTGAGAACAGGACGCAACAGTGTACTCATACCAAAGGCCTCCACACTCTCGCTGAAGGCAGACAGGTCAATGCCATCGCCCAAGCCAAACACCATTGCTACACCGAGTATTAGGCCGAAGACCACGCCCACCACCATAATGCCAACGCTTTCCAGCACTACTTGGGTAAGCAGCAGGCGGTCGCTCATACCCAAGGCGCGCAACATGCCAAGCTCTTGGGTGCGCTGCATGACGGCTGCAATCAGCGTGTTGACCAAGCCCAAGGTCAGCGCGCCCATAATCATCACAAACCAAATCGCCATGGTAGCGTCCACAATATCGACAATTTCGGCAATCTGCGGCGACATCTGACGCCAGTCCTTAACCACTAACTCGGGGTGCTGGGATGCTAGTTGGCGCTGCGCAAGCTGCCGGTTTTCTTCCTGCTGTAGTACCAAGGAGACCTCGGTTACCGGCGCAGGCAAGCGCGAGTTTGCCAACGACTGCTGCATGGCTTGCAGACCCGTGAATACCAACAGTTGCTCGGGCCACTGCATGGATGCATCGAAAACACCGGCAATGCGATAACCACGTTCACGGCTTTTGCCGTCGGCATCTTCAACAATTACCACCACGCGCCGACCCACTTGGGTTTGCAGGGTGTCAGCCAAAGCCTTGCCAATTACCAGCCTGCCGTCTGCTGGGCCGGTGAGCGCCTCGCCCTCCATAACAAAGTCGCGGTAAAAAGAGATGTTTTCTTGCGCCGGGTTTATGCCGACCAAGGCGACGCCTCGGGTCTCCCGCTCACTGCTGATTACCGCCGGTAAATTTATGCGCTGAGCAACCCCAGCCAGGGCGATGTCCTCACCAAGCCGGATATCCGTATCAGCCGCAAAGGCCTTATCCAAACCCGGATCGTCCGCAAAACCGGGCGCCTGTAGCCTGATATGGCCCGTCAGCGCCGACACCGCGGTTTCCAGCATGTAGACCTGCCAGCCGCGAATCAGGGCGTTGGATAGCGTCGTACCACCCACCGCCACGGCAATGGCCGCGAACAAAAAGAAGTTACGACGCCGGTAGCGCACGATGTTGCGCAGACTCAAATTAAACAGCAGAACGAGGGTATCCATACAGTCCTACTCCGCCCGCAGCGCGGTAACCGGGCGAATGCCCTGCACGCGCAGCGTACTTACTAGAGCCGCCAACTGAGTACCGATAATCAAAACCAGGGGCGCTGTTGTCATACTCGGCCAAGTCGCCCTGGGGTATATGCGACTCATGGAGCCCATTTGCATCTGCCGTGACACTTCCTCACCGCCCACCTGATCCAACGCAATACCTACGCTCGTTAGGTACACCAGTAGCGGGTACGCTAAAGCCAGCCCAAGCAGCACCCCCAACAGGCTCAGCAGCAAGGCCTCAAACTGCACTTGACCGATGACCTGCCAAGGCCGCATACCCAGCGCCATAAACAGGCCGAATTCGCGGGTACGCTCAAACAACCCCATGACAAAGGTATTCACTACCGCAAAGGTCACTAAAATCAACAGCAAGGAGAAGAACAGGTAGCCGCCGGCTTTATCCAGTTCAATAGACTGCTCAATAAGAGGCATCAGCTGCTGCCAAGTTTGCAGGCCAAGCGACTCGGGCAATTGGGCTTCCACCTCGGCGGCGATGTCGTTGAGCCGCGATAAATCGTTCAGCATCAGCACCAGCATGTGGGCTTCGTCGGCAAGATAAAACGCGTCGGCGACGCTGGCGAAAGGCGCGAATATCAAGCTGCGGTCCAGTTCCACCTGACCGGTTTCAACAATGCCCGCCACGATAAACACCGCCGCCGCCACTGAACCTTGTTTGCCGCTGCCCAGCACGACAATTTCATCGCCGAGATTTGCACCGATGTTGCGTGCCATGGCTGCACCAATCAGCGCCTGATCCGAGGCGTCGGGTACCTGCCCGGCTATCACATTGTTATAAACGTCTAGCTGTTCGCGCTCAGCAGCGAAATCAACACCGAGGATCATGCCGCCGAGAGACTTTTCATCCTTGGAGACCACGCCGAAAGCCTGTACTCGAGGGAATACCGTCAGTCCGTCGATGGCCTCCAGCGTTGCTTGCAAACTTTCTGCGTTGGCTATGGTTCGAGCGAATCTGGGCTGCTCAATGTAGTCGTCAGTGCTGATTTGACCATGGCCCGTAAAGTAGCGCGTGGCCGAATCGATCATGATTTCGTAGCTACCGGACTGCAGGCTCATGGCGAACGATACCAGCAACACGGCAAAGCCAATGCCGCAAGCCGTAAGCCAAGTGCGCGCCTTGTTACGCTGCAGGTTTCGCCAAGCGAGGCGTATCACCGATTGCGTCCAGACTGCAGCGAGAAGAGGGTAAACGTGCGCTCTGGCACGTCGATATCAAAGTCCATGTCCAGATACTCTAGTTCGGTGTACTGGTCGGGTCTATCCAGCTCCTGCATACGCATGCGCGTAGCCATCATGCGCCCGCCCAACTCGCCCACCTCTAGCGAGCGCATACGGCGTACTGGCTGCATGTCTTGGTCAAAGTAGGCCAGCTCTAAAAGCACCAAATCTGCGCGGATGCGTAGCTGCTCCTTGCCCCATACCACCGCAGCGTCTTCCTTAGGGATGGCATCAATGACATAGACAGCCATGCCATCGTGTTGTTCCGTCGCCACGTGCTCAAGCCTGTATTGGCGCAGCCACTTGTCGCTGCGCGACATATCGTCATAGGAAAAATCCGATCCGGCCCAGCTCTGAGACATCATGCCGCCGGGCAGACGAATGCTCTTGTTCAGCTTCGGCGTGTAGGTCCACATGCGCTCGCCCTGTTTGAGCAAGGCATTGACCGCATCCCGGGTCGGAGCGACGAAACGAATCAGCGCATCTTCGCGGCCTCGGGTCCACGCTTTCAAAGTCGATTTTCGCTGCCAGCTTGGCCGCTTGATCAGCATGGACATTTCCGCGTAAGACGACAGGCCCCGCGTTTGGTCAACCGCGCCGGTGACTAGAGCGTCAACGTCTATTGCAGTCGTGGCAACTGGGGCTATTGGCGTATGTGCGGCAGCGGTTGTTGAGACCGTTGCTAGGGGAAGGCTCAATAAGCTTGCCAACAGCAGTTGCCAGAGACTCAGATAACGGCCGAATGAAGTGGCGGATCCTCGTGTGCGGCTCAGCATAGGTCCCTCTTTTGTGCGGCAAACTACCGGGTCGAGAGTAGCCAGTCGGACCATGGATTGCAAAAACCCTAGATAGGATCTATTTTTAGACTTGATCTAATTTTAAGCCACCTATGTCACTACGCCAAATTAACCGGCAGAAAACTCGCACCGCCATACTCGATGCCGCCCGCACCTTGGCCCGCGATTCAGACTGGCAGGCACTGACCACCCGACAAATTGCCAAAGCGGCGCAGGTCAGCTACCAAACCCTATACAACTACTTTCCGTCTAAGGCCGAGATTGTGCGAGCGTTAATTGTCGACACCTTCATCGGGCCAGCAGAAGACATGCTCACTATTGTAAAAAATTACCGGGGCGATCTGCTTGGCAGCATTAACGAACTTAATGCCGCCCGCTTTGCACTGATTACCGCAACGGATCCGCAATGGTGGTTTTTACTCAACAGCTACTTTGCTCCGGGACGGGGCGGCAACCCGAATGGCGCGCATGTTGTGGAATTGGTCGACCAAAGCGGCGACAGCTACTACTACCAATTGCTGCGTCAGGCTCAGGGCACGGGGCAACTCCATGACCGGGTCGACATTCAGCTGATGGCTCACACCCTTTACTGCATTGCTAACAGCGCTGGCGAACGGCTGGTTTTCGCTGAGGCCAACGTCAATGCGCTGGAGGGGGTACTTGCAGAACAGAGTGCGCAGCTCGTGGCACCCTATCTCACCTCTTAGTGCGCGACAGCATTTAGCGCCGACGCATCATCGACACCACATTGTCACCTGATACGACCTGTTGAGTGGGCCGAAAGAGAATTTCCCAAGTCACCGTCTTACCGGCCTCGCGGAAGAAGCCACGGCAGCCGATGCCGGTATCGACTACAAACAGACTTGCGGTCGCCGCTTGGGTCTGAGCTTCGTTCCAAAGCAAACAGACGTTGGGCTCGCTTTCTAGCTTGGCAATGCCATCTAGGGCCAGCGATGCAATTCGCGCATCAAGCACATAGGTACCGGTTTCATCCGCGCCTATGCGAATCGAAAGATCACCCCTTGCAGCCCCTTCAATGCTGCCGGTGAGGGTAATGCCGTCTTGGTCTTCGACTATTTCCATGTCGACTTCAACGGGCACACCCAGACTGCTGCCTTCAAAAACTACGCTGCCCTTGGCCGACCACAGGCCCTTACGAATCAACACAAATGCTCTCCTGGTAAAACTTTCTTACTGCTTTTTATACGCAAAATTTCTCGCTAAAACCTCGCCTCATAAAAGGCCGTCGGACTGGTGCATGGGCATCGCTTGGCCAGCGAAAACGTCGTCAACACTCACCGGCAGGCTCGCTCCCAACGGCTGCGCACAGCGCGGGCTTTTGTTGCGGGCGTTATTCACTTCACTGCTCACCGGCGTGAGCTGCAGAGGCACTGGCAATGACGGTTCTAACAGTGCCGACAAAGCTGACGTTTCAATACTTGGGTCCAACCACTGCATGGCGTCCTGCCGGCGTAAAAATACCGGCTGACGATGGTGCAGCTCGTGCATGCTCGGATGGGCGGCTGTGGTGAGCAAGGTAAAACTCAGCAGTTCTGCGGTGTCGCCCGCACTGCCCTTGGGTTGCCATGCATCCCATAATCCCGCCAGCAGCAGTCCTTCTTCGGCCTGATCACTGACCAAAAACGGTTGCTTACGCCCTGCTCGGCGCTGCCATTCGTAAAAGCCGGATACAGGCAGCACACAGCGACGCCGCGCAAACGGAACCTTGAAGGCTGGACTGGTCGCCGCAGTTTCTGCCTTGGCGTTAAACATACTGTATTGGGTCGAAGGACCGTGGGACCAACTGGGGGTCAGCCACCAACGCATGGGGGCGCTCGCTATTTGGCCATCTGCCCCGGCACGCAACACCGTCAGAGTTTCCGTCGGCGCTGCGTTGGGATTGTCTGCGCCGGAATAGGCCTCCAGCAGCATTTCCCGCAGCAACTTAATCAGCTGTGTAGACTGGATGTTTAAGCGGCCACACACGGCGATTTAAGCGTGTTTGCCAAGCTGCCAACCCGCCGCTGCCAGTTCACGCTGGGCAAATGCCGTTGGCAGTTCCTCCAGCGTGGTGGCCATCGTATCGTTCCAGCGGTTCAAAAATCCAAAAGCAGAAATGACCGCTACCATTTGGGTTATCTGTCGTTTACTGAAATGCTCGCCCAGAGCGTCAAAGTGGCCTTGGTCGGCACTGTTGGGCGCTTGGCCTGCCGCCAATGCCAAGCCAATGGCGGCGCGCTCAGCGTCGCTAAAGCAGTCGGCGCTTACGTAGTTCAGCACCTGGGCACGTTTTTCGGCTTGGGCGTCTGGCATCCCGCTTAGGCGCTGGGTGTTATGCCCGGTATGGGCCTGACAGTCACGACAACCAGCGCTCACGCTGACGCAGTACGCGAGCAACTGCAGCAAGTCGGCGGGTAGATTTTCTTCTGGCGCGTTTTGCTGCGGCGCAATCCGCGCCATGTTCTCAAGCAGTGGTTTAACATCAGCCCCCATCACTGTGCCGAAGAACAGTGAAAAAGCCGCAGGCAACTGACGCATATGCGCCATGGTGCGCATGCTGTTGGGGACAAAGCCCATGGCCGCTTCCGACATCGCCATAATGGGCTGCAATTCTTCAAGTTCCTGCATGTCTACGGGGGGTAGGTGGGCCATGGCCAACTCCATTTCTGCGCTTTGTTCTCAGTCACATCTTGGCCTGCCATGGGCTGACTTGGAAGTCCGTCTTGTCTTCTTCGAACCCAAGCCCAGACAAAAGCACAGACACAGGCCCAGACAATTGCATTCCTCGCCCAGCTAAGGAAAGCTGATGCCCGTCTTTTTAGCCACGGTATGAATACCCAATGAGCGACCCGCAGCCACCCATTGCACCACGACGGCCCTTTCGTCACAGCTATCATGGTGTGGAACTGAACGACCCATACTTTTGGTTACAAGACTCCAACTACCCCCAAGTAGACGACCCAGACGTGGTGGCCTATCTGCAAGCCGAGAACGCCTATTTTGAAGCTTGGTACGCTCCACACGCGACGCTTACCCGAACGCTGTTTGAAGAACTTAAGGCGCGTAAGCCAGAGCAAGACGAAAGTGTGCCCTACGAGCAAAACGGTTGGCGCTATCAGTGGCGTTTCAATGCCGGTGATCAATATCGGGTTTGGCTGCGCCAAGCGCTTAACGATGCCCCAGACCAATGGACAACCCTGCTGGATGAAAACACGCTGGCCGCTGGCCGCGAGTACTTTCGCCTTGGCGCGCTAGCGGTCAGCCCTGACGGCAGCAAGCTCGCCTATAGCACAGACATCAACGGCAGCGAGCGTTTCGTGCTGCAGGTGATGGTAATTGACAGCAAAACCGAACTTACCGCGCCCATTGAAAACTGCGCGGGCAGCGTGGTTTGGAATGCTGCCAGCGACGGCTTCGCCTATCGCTTAGTGAATGAGCAGTGGCGCCCGGACAAGGCCCTGTACCGCAACTTGGGCAACGGCTCAGACACGCTGATTTACGAGGAGCAGGACGAGGCTTTCTTTGTCAGTCTTGGTCTAAGCCAGTCTGAGCAGCTGATGTTTATCAGCTGCGGTGACCATGTCACCAGCGAAGTGCGCATGGTGCCACGCGCAAACTTGCTGACCGCCCCCAGCCTTATAGAGGCCCGGCGCGAAGGTCATGAATACGCTGTCGATCACCAAGGCGACACCCCAACAAGCGGTCGCCTGCTGGTACGCAGCAACCGCCGCCACGCCAATTTTGACCTGTTCGAGACTGCTATCGACCAGCCCAATGAGCAGCATTGGCAAGCACTGCTCAGCGGCGATGATACCCACTACCTAATGGACCATGTGGCATTTGCTGACGCCATCGTTGTCTGCCTGCGCATCAATGGCCTTGATCAAATTCAAATTTTAAGCGCTACCGGTACCCAGCAAATTAACTTCCCGGAGCCAGCCTACAGTCTTGATTTGGGCACCAACCCGAACTATCACAGCCAGTCCCTGCGCATTGCCTATACCTCCATGGTGACGCCCCAGACGGTGTTTGATTATCACTGGCAGACGGATTCCCTAGAGACCCTGAAAGTGCAGGAAATTCCGGGCGGCTTTAAGCCGTCGGATTACATAAGCCAGCGCCTAGAGGTCGAGGCTCGGGACGGCAGCATGGTGCCCATGAGCGTGGTGCGACACAAAAACACCCCAGTAGACGGCACAGCCCCGGTTTACCTATACGGCTATGGAGCCTATGGCCATGCCATACCGCCGAGCTTTTCCAGCAACGTGCTCTCGCTGCTGCAGCGCGGTTTCAGTTTTGCTATCGCCCATATTCGCGGTGGCGATGACCTGGGTTACCACTGGTATACGTCCGGCAAACTGGGCCAGCGCACCAATACCTTTAACGACTTTGTCGATTGCGCCAAACATCTCATCGACACCGGCCACACCCAAGCCGGAAAAATAGCCATTGGCGGCGGCAGTGCCGGTGGCGAACTGATGGGGGCTGTCATTAACCAGGCACCCCAACTCTTTGGCGCCGTCGCCGCCCATGTTCCCTTCGTTGATGTGCTCACCACCATGCTCAACCCGGACTTGCCGCTCACCCCAATGGAGTGGCCAGAGTGGGGTAACCCCATAGCAGACGCCGAGGCGTTTGATTACATTCGCAGTTATTCGCCAGTCGATCAGGTGAGCGCCAAGGACTACCCGCCCATGCTCGTCACTGCGGGCTTGAACGATCCGCGCGTTACCTATTGGGAGCCTGCAAAGTGGGTTGCCAAGCTGCGTTACTGCAAAACTGACAACAACATTCTGCTGCTCAAAACCAATATGGGCGCTGGCCACGGCGGACAATCTGGCCGCTTTACCGCGCTCCAGGAGCTGGCCGAAGAGTACGCCTTCTTTTTGCTGCACCTCGCGCCAGATCAGGACTGAAGCGAGTCCCTTAGCTCGTCGCGGAACTGCGGCGCAGCAATCGCGATGAGCGCCTCGGCGCGGGCGCGATTCGGCAGGTCTTTGATCTGGGCAACACCGTACTCGGTGACTACCGTATCCACATCGGTACGCAGCGCCGTGACCATTTCTACCTTGGGCACAATGCGTGAGACGCTGCGGCCGCGTGCAGTGGCGTTCATAGCAACAATGGAGCGACCACCCTTGGAAGCCTTGGCAGCCCGCATAAAATCCACACTGCCGCCGGTTCCAGAGAGCTGTCTACCACCTGCCATCTCTGCGTTAACCTGACCAAAGACATCGACTTCAACCGCCGAGTTCACTGAAACAAAACCTTCGAGTTGGCGGATCACGCTGACTTCATGCGTATGGTTGGCGCCGCGAAACACCACATCTTGCCGCTGCGCCAACCATGCCATCAGATCGGTGCTACCCAGTGCCATACCAGTTATGTGTTGGTGTTTGTCTATCGCCTTACGCGCCCCGGTAAGGTTGCCGTTAGCGATTAGGTGCATGCCGCCATCGTCGATCAGGCCACCGTGCATACCCAAATCATTTTTGTCCGTAAGCTGATTCAAAATGGCGGCGGGAATGGCCCCAATGCCCGTTTGTAAACAGTTGCCGTCACGCACCAAGGCCGCCACCAAGCGCCCAATCTCCTGCGCCGCATCGTCTATTGCCGTTGCAGCCAAGGGCGCTGGAGCCTCGTCACTTTCAAACATCGCGTCGATTACGGACGGGTTCATCAGCGGACTGCCCGCTGGCGCTACTAGGCTGGGATTCAATTGCGCGATCACTCTGGGGTGCTGCGCCAGCACGCTTTCGTGAAAATCCACATTGGGGCCGACCCGCAGTTTGCCATCGGCGTCATAGGCAACCTGCAGCAAGTAGACGTCTATGTTTTGGCCTAGGTAATCGAAAGTTGTGCGCATTTGCATGGGCAAATAGTGCACCCGCGACGCATCCCCCCGAGCCAAGGCAGAGGACATAAAAAACGTGGTGGCGGTAGCGCTGGCGTTGAACTGGGTAAAGTCGGTTTGGTTTAATCCCGGCAAGGGGAACTGCACAAACTGCAGGTTGTCCGGCAGATCGGCTTGCGCCAAGGCTTTGAGCAATCCCGTAGGTTCGTTACTGCTGCCCGCAACGTAAATGCGCTGATTGGGCCGCAGGAGTCGACTTATTTGCTGCACGTTTTTCACCTTTTGCTTGTCGCCTCCAAAATAGGCTTTGCCAGAATTAAGAGCGATAAATTCTTTGCAGCACGGTGAGATAACCGTAGGCCCCAAGATAATAGGCCACCGGAAACCACATGGGCCAAAGTGTTACCAACGTATTGGTACCAAGCGGCAGGCCTAGGTATATGTGCCTAAAGGCCAGAAACAACAGCGCCATAATGACGCCAGTTGTAAAGGCAACAGAGATGCCTTGCCGCGGCGAAAACAGTGCTGCTACAACCCCGCCACACAGGCCAGCCACCCACACCGGCACGATAACCCCAGCAAGTTCATCCACCGAGGCGGCGCTCGTACCCATGCTATTTTGCAACAGCAACCAGACCATGCCACCAGCACAGGCGGCTACCGCCGTGCGCAGAAAAAGCACCAATGTATTCAACAGCAATCTCCCAGCTTTGGCGTCAACAATAGCACTGCCACGAATCAATAGGCGTTATGCGCCCGTTAGGATAGCCTTGCGACAATTGTACAAACCGCGAAGCCAATGCGCATATATACCCACGCAGAATGCCTGAATCACTTGGTCATGGAAGGTCACCCAGAGCGACCCGAGCGCCTGAGTTATCTGATGGGCCATTTACAGCAGGTCGGGTTTACCGATGACTTTAGCGTTATGACGCCACCACCGATTCCTGCCGCGCGCATCCTCGCCGCCCACTCGCAGGCACATGTGGACTTTCTGCACGCCTCCCAACCAGCCGCCGGCATGGTGCCCTTGGACCCGGATACGTGGATGAGTGTCGACAGTTTGAGCGCCGCACAGCTAGCCGCTGGGGCTGTATTTGCTGGCATGGATTGCGTCCTTAACAGCCCGGAACAGCGGGTGTTTTGTGCGGTAAGACCGCCGGGGCATCATGCCGAGCACGACAGCGCGATGGGGTTTTGTCTGTTAAACAGCGTTGCCATCGCAGCCATTGCCGCGCTGGAGCACGCCGAGGTGCAGCGTGTCGCAGTGTTGGATTTTGACGTACATCACGGCAACGGTACGGTCGACATTTGTCGCCAGTACCCAGAAATACTGGTGTGTTCGAGTTTCCAATCGCCGCACTATCCCAATCGTCTCGACGACCTAGTGCAGCCGAATATCGTCAACACGCCGCTGCTGGCGGGCAGCGATGGCAGCGTGTTTCGGGCCGCCATAGAGCAGGACTGGCTACCCGCCATTGAAGCCCACGAGCCGGACATTATCTTTGTATCCGCCGGCTTTGATGCTCACAGAGAGGATCCGTTAGCAGACATTGGCCTCGTAGAGGACGATTACCGCTGGGTGACGGACTTCATCGTTGCCATGGCCAATCAGTACGCCCAAGGGCGTATCGTTTCGACCCTTGAGGGGGGCTACAACCTCAGCGCACTGGCGCATAGCACCGCCGCGCATCTGGAGGCCCTCGCCTAGGCTCTTTGCGTGACCCTTGGCCCGATACTTTATGCTCTGGCTTTTATGTGCCCAAAAGTGAGGGCTGTTAACCGTTGCTTCGGCTCATGTCCTGCCCACCGCCATCGCAATAAAGGCGCTCACCGGTGAGGTAGGAGTTCGCGTCGCTGACCAAGAACTTCACCACGTTGGCAACATCCTCCGGCTGGCACACTCGGCCCCAAGGCATGCTTTCATCCAGTGCCCGGAGGTCTTCTACACCCTGCAGCGCATTCATCAATCGCTGGCCCATATCGGTATCGACCAGTCCCGGCGCAACGATATTGACGCGGATGCCGTTGGCGCGCTCTTCCTTGGCGAGGGTATAGGCCAATGCTTCCATGGCCGTTTTCCCCATATTGTAAGGTGCGCCAAAGCCGCTTAAGGAACGTGTAGCAACGCTGGAGATCATCACTATATCGCCCCGATCAAGGCTGCGCATTTTGGGAATTACTAACTTGCTCAGGTAGTGGGGACCAAACGCATGAGTGGCAACCACCCGCTGCAGTTCTGCAGGATCTGTTTGTTCCACGCTTTGGCCGCGACTGGCGATACCAGCGTTGTTTACCAAAATACCAATTGGGCCGTGATCGGCTTCAATAACACTGACCATCTCAGCGTTTTGCTCGAAATCGTCCACTGAGGCGGCATAGGCCTGAGCCTTACCGCCAGCAGCCTCAATGGCCGCCACGGTTTCTGCGGCGGCCTCTACATCACGGCGATAGTTAACAGCCACCGTAGCGCCATCAGCAGCCAGCGCCATAGAAATACCGCGACCAACGCCGCGCCCGCCACCGGTAACTAAGGCCACCCGGCCTGCTAGTGATCCCTGCATTGTTCTCCCCTTAATCTGTTAAGTACTTGTCTGTCACGCGAGGTTTCTTACTCGCCTTTAAACTGCGCGTCGCGTTTTTGTAAAAAGGCGCTCACACCCTCTTTGAAATCGCCACTTCCGCCCGCCGCGTTTTGCAGCTCTGACTCCAGTTCCAGCTGTTGCTCGTAGGAATTGGACCATGTTTTCCAGTACGCCTTGCGAATTAGGGACAATGACTTCGGCCCGTTGGCCAAGCGGTTGGCGACCTCCATGGCTCCGCTCATCAGCGCTTCTTGATCGTCGAACAAGCGGTTTACCAGCCCCCACTCTTGGGCTTGGTCAGCGCTAAGCCGTTCCGCCAGCAACGATAGCTCCATGGCTCTGCCCCAGCCGATAAGACGCGGCAGCAAGAAGGTTGCGCCGCCGTCGGGAATTAAGCCGATACGTGCAAACGCCTGCAAAAAGTAGGCTTGCCGCGAAGCACAGACGATATCGCCCATCATGGCGAAGCTCATGCCAACCCCGGCCGCCGCACCGTTTACTGCGGTGACAATTGGCATATCCAATCCGCGCAGATCAAACATCAATGGGTGGTAGGTATGCCGTAACCCGTCACCCGCACCGCCTTTGCGACGCTTGTCGCTGTCGTCGTTAAGATTTGCGCCAGCACAAACCCCTCGACCTTCGCCTGTGAGCAACAAACAGCGAGTATCGCTGCCGCGCGCCTTGATCTGTGCAAGGGCGTCGCCAAAGTCTTCGAGCATTTGCCCACCTACGGCATTCATCACCTCTGGGTGATTGAATTTTAATACCGCCACCCGATCAACAAACTGCAAACTCATACGCTGCATAACGATCCCCTCTTAACGTCAAAAATTTGATGTCCTCAGGTTACCCGATGGCCGCATACAGCGCACTCATCGCGGCCAAGCCCCCGGCCACCCAGAAAGACAGTGACGGCCAGGGAGAAGCTAACTAGCGGGGCCTTTTTTGCACTGTTACAGTGGCTTATGGCTCGTTCTCACCACCATGCCGAAACCGACATTGCCGCCCTGCGTAAGGCCTGCATGCTCATCTCATCTTTCATGTTGGTGGAGCTTGCTGTGGGGCTATGGGCTAACGCCTTGGTGCTTATAGCGGACGCGGGGCATATGTTTTTGGATGCTACCGCGCTAGCACTTGCGTGGTGGGCAGCGCATTTGTCAGAACGCGGATTTGATCAACAGCATTCTTACGGCTATCACCGTTTTCAGGTGCTGGCCGCCTTCGTTAACGGTTTGACGCTGGTCGGGCTGATTTTTTGGCTTATTGTTGAAGCGGTTCAGCGACTGATACACCCTGAAAGCATGGACCCTTGGCCCACGCTGATTATCGCCTCGCTGGGATTCATCGTGAACCTGATGGCTTTTCGGCTATTGCACAACACCAGCGGCAATACCAACATCCGCAGTGCGGCCCTACATGTGCTGGGCGATTTGCTCGGTTCAGCCGCAGCGATATTTGCCGCAGCCGTGGTGATGATTTGGGGGTGGCTGTATGCGGACCCTTCGCTCACGCTGATCATTGTGGTGATTCTGGGACGCGGGGCCTATGGCGTACTGCGCGAATCTGCACACATCTTGCTGGAGGGTGTGCCAGCCGGCGTAAATCTGGCACAAATCAAAACCACGCTTACAGATGAAATCAAGGATGTTGACGGCGTACACCATGTCCACGCATGGGGCTTAACTGCTGAAAAGCCGCTACTCACATTGCACGCACTGATACCGGAAAATGCCGAGGTGCAGCAAGTGGTCGCCGACATCAAGCGATTACTCAAAGAACGGTTTGATATAGAGCACTCCACCGTTCAGGTGGAACTGGGGCCGTGCCCTGATGACATGCACGATAATGGTCATTGAGTACTGGGCGATAAGCCGAAAACCTGCGCTATAAAGCCAGCAACGCCTGCGCCCGATCAATCAGCGGTTGCATTGACAGCGCGGTTATCTCCCAAGTCTCATCCACCCGCTTACCACGTCGATGCAGGCTCAAATTCAAGCCACTGATGATGGCAAACTTGTACGCCGCTAAGGCACGATACCAGTGGATGTCTTTTACCTCTTGCCCATGGGCGTCTTGATACAGCTCGATGAGGGTATCTGGATCTAGGAACATGGTGCGCGGCGACGCGCTATCCCACGCATCACGATCGCTGAACGTCGATATCCAACCCACATCGTTTAGCGTCGCGCCAATACCGGTTAACTCAAAGTCGATGAGTGCGAGCAACTGCGCATCTGGCGAGGCAAAAAGATTGGCTGTTTGAAAGTCACCATGAAACACCCCAATGGGTGCATCTTCCGGCATGGTGTCGAGCAGCCGCTGGCGCACCTTGGGCACATCGGCCAAACGCTGAGGTTCTGCGGCTTTTGCGTAGAAACGGTCCCAGCGCGTGACATCTTCAGCAAAGGGCACGGGTTCGCCCAGATAAGGCACATTGGCAACATCCACCTTATGCAGACCAGCCAAGGCCGTCATCGCCTGCCGGCCAAACGCCAAATGCTGCTCGGGGCTGAGTTTGTAGCCCCAGTCATCTGGGCCTAGGCGCATCACATCGCCTTCCAACCACGGCACAATAAAGTAGGGCGAGCCGAACCACTGCGGGTCATCGCCGGACCATTTTACGCTGCAGTGGGGAACATCTGTGCCGTCCAAGGCATTGAGAACCGCGACCTGACGCAGCACGTCTGCGGTGCCCACCCATTTCACACCCGGGGGCGGCAGACGTATAAACCAAGATTCCGTTACCCCAGCACTAAGCACACGAAAGCCATAGGCGAACCCCGCATGGCCTGGCATTACGACTACCTCGGTTACCTCGCTGGGCTGCGCATAATGCGCGCCACAAAAATGTTCCAAGCGCTGACGCAATTCCTGCAGATTCATACCCTCTCCCTACTGGCGCCGGCGATTGCGGCCCGACCTGAACTACACCGGTGCGTTGCGATCGAACTGCTCGCGCAGTACGCGCTTGAGAATTTTGCCGCTGGGGTTACGCGGAATTTCATCAACAAATTCCACTGCTTGCGGCTGCTTGAAACGCGCCAGTTTGCCTTGGCAAAATTCCAGCACATCGCCAGCAGCTAGCGTTTCGTCGCTACGCACCACAATGGCCAGAGGTGATTCACCCCAACGCTCGCTGTCCTGACCAATCACAGCGGCCTCACGAATGCCCGGATGGGTCGCGAGCAGGCCTTCAATTTCTGCCGGGTACACATTCTCACCGCCACTGATGATCATGTCTTTGATCCGGTCTTGAATGCTGACAAAGCCTTCGTCATCCATAATGCCCACATCGCCAGTGTGCAACCAACCGTCCTTGATGGTTTCCGCAGTGGCTTCGGGACGGTTCCAGTACTCGACCATAATGTGCTCGCCCTTCACCAACACTTCGCCTGCGGTGCCGCGCGGCACCTCGTCGCCGTTGTCATCGGCAATTTTTACCTCGGTGTGGAAAAACGCCTTACCTGTGGAAGCGGGATGTTGCAGGGCATTTTCTGCATCCATCAAGCAGGCCGGGCCACAGGTTTCGGTTAAGCCGTAGACCTGCTGAATGCCAATGCCCATATCGGCAAAGGTTCTTACCAAGGACGGTGGCACCGGTGCGGCTCCGGTCATCATCCACTTCAGGGTCGAGCGGTCGAAATCTTCATAGTTCGGCACCTGCAGCATGAAGTTAAGCATGGCGGGCACAGCCAAGCCGCTGGTGATTTTCTCACGCTCCACAATCTTCCATGCCTCCACAGGATCGAAGGTGCGCATTACTACGGATGTGGCACCCATATAGACGTTGACCGCCAAGGGAGTGAGCGCGCCAACGTGGAACATAGGCAAACAGGCGAGATATCTTTCCGGGTCGTGATAGACCGCAGTGCCGCCAATGGTCAGCAGTCCCCAAATTGAGGTGTGATGGGTATGTACTACGCCCTTGGGTAAACCCGTGGTTCCGGAGGTGTACATGATATAGAGCATATCATGATCGGCAGCCCCAACCGCTGGCTCTGCGGTGGTGCCTGCGTCGCGGAATGCGCGGTAGCTGTCAGCAAAATACGCCGCCTCGTCCGGGGTCACATGCAGCCACTGCTGAATGTCGGTTTTATCACCACGGCTATACAGTTCGGCAACGGTGTCGACAAACTCGTTATCAAAGATTAATCGAGTAGTGCCGCTGTCCTTGAGAATAAATTCCAGTTCATCGGCCACCAAACGCCAGTTTAGGGGCACGATGACCGCGCCGATTTTCGCCAAGGCGTAATAGCTTTCCATGAACTCGCTGGAGTTCATCAACAGCAGCCCAACGCGCTCGCCCTTGGTGATGCCAGCTGCGACAAAACTGTTGCTCAACTGGTTGCAGCATGCGTTCAACTGCGCATAGGTCAGGCGCAGGCTGCCGTCGCTTTCAACATAGGCCTCGCGCGCCGGAGATAAAAACGCGCGCTTAGACAAAAACAGACCGAGATTATTTTGCATAACAACTCCCCTCAAAGACGTATTAGCGATAGTAAAGCACTCTATTGTTGTGGAAACGCCCCGTGGATTCTAGGGACACCCGTAAATATCCACGCTTTCCTTTTATCTGGACAAATCCGAAAACTTCCGTATTCTTGTTCACCCTTTGTACCTGTACAAAATGATGACTGAAAACCTTTCCGACGAGTTTTACCGCATTGGCAGCGTTGCCGCCCTCACCGGCGTGGCGGTAGAACGCCTGCGTGCTTGGGAGCGCCGCCATGGCTTTACCCCCGCGCACAAGAACGGTCGTACCCGCTTTTACAGTGCCGAGCAGCTGCGTCGACTGAAGAAAATCAAGCACTTAATCGACCGTGGCCAGAGTGTTTCCAGTGTTATCAGCCTGAGCGAAAGTCAGTTAACTCAACGGCTTACGGATTCAGAAGCCTCAACCACTGCAGCAGCCCCGGTCGCCGGCAAGAGCGTACCCAATGTCGCGCTGGTAGGTGCCAACTTGCTGCAACTCGAACAGCGGCAGCCACCCATCGAGCAACTCAACATCGTCGCGCGCTGGGCCAACCTAAACGCGCTGCTGGAACAGCCGCAGCTGGCCGCACAACTGCCGGAACAACCCAATGTGTTGGTGTTACAAGTGCCCGTCCTCAGTGCGGGAGAAATCCGCAAAGCCCAACAGGCGCTACCAAACTGCAAGATCATCAGCGCCTACCAGTTTGCTACCGCTGCCGAGCTGAGTCGCTGCCAAGCCCAAGACACACCAGTGCTGAAGTGGCCGCTAGACTGGCGAGAAATTGAATATACCTGTCTCGAAGAATCTAAAAGATACTTAAAATCAGTAGGTTATGCCCAGAGGCGCTTTAGTGATGAAGAGCTTATTGCGCTGTCTGTTGGTGATGACGATCCCAACCGGCCGACCCAGCATCTGGTAGACGCTATCCACCAGGTGAATGCGTTAGCAGCATTCTTGCAAAGCTGCGCTGAGGAAGACACGCACAACCCCCCTAGGGCCGAAGCACTGAGCGAAGCGTGCGGCGACGCGGCCTATGCGCGGGTGCATTTGGAGACTGCGCTGCATGCCATTACCGCAGCAGACGCTCGACCGAGCGGCCCATCAGGCCAAACGTTTAGCCCCAGCGACGGTCCCGCACACTGAAAGTGCCCGTTTCGGCTATAAAACGGCGAAAAAAACCTTAATCTGTACAAAACCTCTAAATAATTTCAGATATAGGCAAGTTTGGGCTTGATTTCGCCATCATGTACTGTACATTTGACGCATCTGACCAGTTTCAGGCGTGCGAACAACTTAACTGTAACTCCTTACAACGTCCTTCCCCCCAAAGAAGATCAGTTATTTTCAGATGCATTTTATCTGACACGCCTTTTTTATTTTCGCTCAGGCGAACCTGCCGGGACGCGGCGTCACTTGCACACGGTACCGTGTTGCTGGGCGTTCTCGTCTGTGCAATTTGATCCTTGCAGTGCGCTTAGGAAAGCAACTCCAACGCCGCCTCGGACAGCGTTGTCACGCCCTGCTTCTGCGCGTCCAGATCCACGTCTCGGCCCTCACCCATGGCGCCCACCAAATAGCGCTTATAGACACCTTGGTTAATAGAGGCCAAGCGCCAATGAGAAAAAGCCCGGTAATAGTTAATTTCGCTGAGGTCGCGCCCTGTGCTGGCGGCATACCGCTCTGACAGGGTTTCACGACTGCAAAAGCCACCCGCCGAGGTAGGGGTCAAATCTTCTTCGCGCTCACCCGGTGCAACCCATGAGTTCAGCAGATAGCCCACATCCGCCAGCGGGTCACCTAGGGTGCACAGTTCCCAGTCCAGTACGGCGCTGACCTTGCCATCGTTGGTAATCATGTTACCCAACCGATAATCGCCGTGGACGATTGCGGAACCCACTTGCTCCGGCATGCGCTCCGCCAGCAGGCGAGTGCTCTCATCCATGGCAGGTACTTTATGCGTTTCTGTGGCCTGCCATTGGGTAACCCAGCGTTTCATTTGGCGCTGCAGATAGGCCTCCTTACGGCCTAGGTCGCCAAGGCCGACTTCATCTGGGTTGATACTGTGTAGGGCGGCAAGCACATCAATGACATGTATGCCTAAACTGGCCCGGTCCGCCTCACTCAGGGCTGCCGCTGCATCATGGTCGTGCAACACCGGTCCGGCCACGTAATTCATGACATAAAAAGGCGCGTCGTTCACCTCGATGTCGGCACACAGACCAACCGTGGTCGCCACTGGCACAGTGGAGCCTTGCAGGGCCGAGACAATTTTGTGCTCCCGGCCCATGTCATGGGCGCTTTGCAACACGTGACCTAGGGGCGGGCGGCGCAACACGTAGGCTGCGCCCGAAGCATCGGTCACTCGATAGGTTAAATTGGAGTGGCCGCCTGCCAACAACTCGAAATAAAGGGGTGTGGCCAGATGCTCCACCCGCTCAGCGAGCCAAGCAGTCACGGCGACAACATCCACCCCTTCCACTGCGGCTGCTTTTACTTGACCGTCTTCTACTTGCTCCACCACGTCCCCCCGTTCTTGGCTTTATCAACGGTAAGATCATAGCCCGTTGCTGAGAAAAAACGCTACGGCAAAAATCCACAGCAATTCCGCACGTCGCAACAGAGTCTTGAGGTCAGTGCGCAGTGCCGTATCATTTGCTGACTTAAGATTAGGCTGAAATTTACTATGCTTCGATGCATCACAACGCTCTGTGCACTGCTGGTTGGCGGCGCCTGCTACGCTGAGCGGATCGAAAATTTTGTCCTGTTGGATCAGCACGGTACGGCCCACAACCTGTATTACCACAAAGACAAGGCCGCTATCGTCATCATGATTCAAGGCACCGGCTGCCCTATCGTGCGCAATGCGTTAACCGACTACAAAGCGCCGCGCGACAGCTACGCCAATGACAACGTGCACTTTTTGATGCTGAACGCCAACCTGCAAGATCAGCGCGCGAGTATTCTCGCCGAGGCCCAACGCTTCGCCATCGACCTGCCCATTTTGCATGACGAAACTCAACTTGTCGGCGAGGCCTTGGGGCTTGTGCGCACCGCAGAGGTACTGGTCATCGACCCAAGCACTTGGACTATCGCCTACCGTGGCCCCATCAACGATCGCCAAGTTTATGAACGGCAAAAAAACCAAGCGGCCAACCACTATGTGGCCGACGCCATAGCCAGTGTGTTGGCTGGCGAGCAAGTTTCTGTGCCCAAGCGGGACACCCTAGGCTGTTTGATTAATTTCGCCCAAAGTAATGCCGATCACAGCCAGATCAGCTATGCCGACACGATTGCGCCGATCCTATTAGAAAAATGTGTGGTCTGTCATACCGAAGGCGGCCTCGGCCCATGGGCTATGTCCAGCTATGCCATGGTGCGCGGCTTTGCGCCCATGATGCGTGAAGTCATTCGCACCAAACGCATGCCGCCTTGGCATGCAGCCCCGCATATTGGTAAGTGGCGCAACGACAAATCACTGAGCGTCGAGCAAACCCAAGCGCTCGTGCACTGGATCGAGGCCGGTGCGCCACGCGGCAACGGCGCGGATCCGCTAGAAAATATGGCAGTAGCCCAGGTTGAGTGGCCGCTCGGGGAGCCGCACCTGATTGTCGACATTCTCGCCTATACGATCCCTGCCAGCGGCGTTGTGGAGTACAAATTCCCGCGCGTCGCCAATCCACTGCAGCAAGGTGTCTGGGTAAAAGCGGCAACGGTAATTCCTGGCAACCGTGAGGTTGTACACCACATTTTAGCCGGCTCCATCGACGCCGGTTCAGGCCAAGCCGAGCGCGACTCCGGGGTTTTTGACAACTACCTGATTGGCTACGCGCCGGGTAGCGAGTCGAATCTGTTTCCCGACGATACCGGTGTTTATATTGCCCCGGGCGGCGAGTTCGCCTTTCAATTGCATTACACGCCCATTGGCCGGGAGATTGTTGACGCATCGCGTATTGGCCTGTACTTCCACGACTCACCACCAAGCAACTTTTATCGCCAGAGTGTTGTCATCGACCCGACCATCGAGATTCCACCCAACTCCCCACGGCATGCGGAAAAAGCCTATTTCACCTTCGACCAACCCGCCTTGCTGCACGACCTAATTCCGCACGCCCATTACCGTGGGGTGGCCTCTCAATTCGAACTGCAGGATGCGGCGGGGCAGCGCACAGTGCT
>JAACDW010000050.1 GCA_009936775.1 Pseudomonadota bacterium | reverse complement strand
GGGCTACGGGCTACGGGCTACGGGCTACGGGCTGGCGGCGATAGGCAGCCAGCGGCGGCAAATGAGCGACAGCAAACAAAAGAGGCAACACGTTGGCCGCACTAATACTGACATTGATTTTGGCCTTTGTAATGGCGGGTGCACTCTGGCTCACGCTGGGCAGCCGCTTTAAATTTTCTGCCGAAGGCAGCGAAAACGATTTGGCCAATCTAGTGGTATACAGCCTTGGGTCCATACCTGTGAGCTTTGTGATCGTATTCTTCGGTATTGGTGGCTAAGCCGGGCCGCCATGCAGCTACCCATTGATATAGAAAGCGTTAAAGGCTTTTTGCATGCGGATGAGGGCGCGGCCCTGTACCAGTACGCAGCAGCGTCAGCGCCAATTGGTCCATGTTTGGAGCTTGGCAGTTACTGCGGTAAATCGACGGTTTATCTGGGCACCGCCGCCCGGGACGCGGGCAGCCTGGTGTTTGCTGTCGACCACCACCGTGGCTCCGAGGAGCATCAGCGCGGTGAGGAATACCACGATCCTGAGCTATTCGACGTCGCCATTGAGCGCATGGACTCACTGCCCGCGCTGCGTCGCACCTTGGCTCGCGCTGACCTCGAAGCATGGGTTGTGCCCGTGGTAGCGGCCAGCGTCCAGCTTGGCGCGCATTGGACGACACCTCTCGGCATGGTGTTTATCGACGGTGGCCACAGCCTTGAAGCGGCACAAACTGATTATCGTAACTGGAGTGGGCATGTGCAGCCCGGCGGCATTCTGGCCATACACGATATTTTTTCAAACCCTGAAGATGGTGGCCAAGCGCCCCATACCATCTTTCAGTTGGCGCTGGCCTCGGGTTTGTTTGTTGAGGTAGAAATGCGCCGCACTCTGGCGATTCTGCGACGACTTTGAGGCCGCCCTCGCTGGCCAGCGTTGCTGATTATCGAGGCTCCACGCTCTTAAAGAGCCCAGAAGCTGGCGACAGATCAAATAGTGCGTCTGCAGCCAACAGCACGGCGCCTGCAGTCCAGCTGGGTTTTTCATCCGGCCAGTAGGCATCATCGGCAAATACGTAGCCCGTCCACCAACTTCCGTCTGCGAGCTGAAAGCGCTGAATATGCTTGTACAGCTGCGCTGCCTTAGCAGTTTCGCCTGCCACCACACAGGCCATAATCAGTTCGCAGGTTTCGGCAACGGTCACCCAAGGCTGCTCTTGCACACAGCGGCAGCCGAGGCCCGGCTCAACGAATGTATCCCAACGGCTGAGCAAGCGCTGGGTTGCGGCTTCACCCACGAGTACGCCGGTGAGTACTGGATAAAACCAGTCCATAGAGTAGCGGGCCTTAGATTCCCAAGTACGGTCGAAGCGTTCGGGTTTGTTGCGCAGCGCATCACCCAAACGCTGTCGCGCCGCCTGCCAGTCCGCGCGAGGCTGTTGCAGCGTCGCCGCAATCTGACAGGCACAGGCCAGCGACTTATAGATGGCACTGCAGCCTGTGACCAAGGCGTCCTTAGAGGTGCCTGTGCGGGTATCCACTGCCCAATAAATTTCGCCGCTAGAGGCTTGTTGGGTCAGCACAAAATCCATGGCGCGCTCAAGCATCGGCCAAAAGCGCTTTAGGCTGGCGGTGTCCCTAGTGGCGAGGTAATAGTGCCATAGACCAGTGGCTGGATAGGCGACGAAGTTTGATTCGGCACGGCTGTCGTCGGCAACGCTCTCGTTCTGATAGGCGGCAAACCAACTGCCATTGGCGCGCTGAGTGTCGACCAACCACTCAAAGCCCTGCAGTGCGGCGGCGTAACGACCGGCGATGGTTAGACCCATCAGTGCTTCCACATGGTCCCACGGGTCCGTAATCCCACCGGCGAACCATGGTATGGCACCACTTGGCAGCTGGAGTGCCGCTATGTAGCTTGCAGTGCTCTCTAAGTTAGGCGCAAGTTGGGTAATTGGCTTGCCCACAGATCAGGGTTGGCGGAAGTACATGACAACACTCTTACCCAGCAGTGGGTTGAGGAGTCGGTCGAGGGTTTGGGTCAGCCAAGGTCGCTGCATTAAATCCCAGACCAGCATGCGGTGATAGCCGCGCACCAGAACATTATCGTCTGCACTGTCCCAGAACAGGCATTTTAGCCACCAATAGGGCACGTGTAGGCTATGCGCCCAATGTCTGGCAAGAAATGTTAAGCCCATGGACTGAATGCGCCGCTTCAGCGCAGTGGCCCGAAAAATTCGCACGTGGCCGCCCTCCATGGCGTGATAGGCATCGCTGAGTTTCCAGCACACCCATTCCGGGAAGTAGCGCGGTACGCTGACGGCGAACAGTCCGCCCGGCTTCAGTACGCGCTGAATTTCCTGCAAAAAATTTGCGTAAGCGGGGATGTGTTCGAGCACCTCCGAGCAGATGACATGGTCAAAGCTATTGTCGGCAAAGGGCAAGGTGTGGCCGGAGCCTCGAATGAAGGCGCAGTAGCCAGCCTTGTTGGCATCCACACTGAAGTCTTGCAGGCGGCTGCGGGCGGTTTGCAGATCCTGCATGCCTAGGTCCAATCCAACAATGTCAGCATCGGCTAACAGATAGGCCGAAATACTGTGCCTGCCCTCGCCGCAGCCCAAATCAAGCAACCGGTCACCGGGCCTGATGTTCAGTCGATCAAAGTCGATGGTTTCAAGACTCATGGTCAATTACCTGATGATAGTGCTGGGTAAATTCTTGGGCGGCGCGCGCCCACGAGAATTGCTCCACAATGCGTTTTCTGCCCGCTCGACTCAAGCGCAAACGCTCTTGCGGGTGATCAAAAAGGTAGGCAATGGCCTGCGCCAGAGCGTTGGGGCTTTTGCTTGGCACCAGCAAGCCTGCGTCGCCGACCACTTCCGGTAGCGCACCAGCGTCGGTGGAAACCAGCGGCACCTCGCAGGCCATGGCCTCGCCTGCTGGGAAACCAAAACCCTCATACTCTGACGGCACTACGGCAACGCTGGCTCTGGCATAAAGCTTGGCAATTTCTGCGAACTCAATGCCGTGGTGAAACTCGATACGCTCAGTCAGCCCCATGGTCTCGATAAGCCGTTCGGTTTTGCCGCCGGGTTTTGGTGCACCAATAAAGGTCAGTCGCAGCTGCGGATAGCGTTTGACCAGTTCGGCCACTGCAGGAATGAGGTGTTGGGTACCCTTCAAAGGTTGGTCGGCACTGGCAGTGGTAATGAGGTGGAATGGTTCTCTGGCGACATCAGGCTGAGGCCGAAACAACGCTGTGTCGATACCGTTCAGGACAACGCTGATGCGCCTGCAGGGCAGTTCGAAGGCGGCGGCACTATCACGCTTTGAGTTTTCGCTCACAGTGGTGATGAAGGGCAGCAGCCGGGCTACCCGAATTTGCATCCGCAGGAACAGATGCCAACGCTTGATAAGCAAAGCCAGTCCCCAGTCGGCGTTGTTTTGCAGCGCAATATCGAGATCAAAGGTTATCGGGTGATGAATGGTGCTGGTTACCGCATAGCCTTGGCGGCGCAGGCTGAGCAGGCCAGTACACAGGCTCTGGGTGTCGTGCACGATGTCGTAGTCTGGTCGCTGTTGTTTGAAGTAGCGGCGCAACCGATGGCCAAAGGTGAATGGCTCGGGAAACCCGCCGCTAACAAAGGACAGCCACTCGAAAACGTTGATCGGGTCGAGCCAGCGCAGCTTGCTCAAGGCTCGCATGGGCTGTGCCTGAGCATACATGTTGAGTCCCGGCAGCTGGATCAAACCCACCCGCGGGTCTAACTGCGGATAGGGTTCGCCAGAAATGACATCGACCTGATGGCCTAGATCGACTAGCGCCTTGGATAAGTGCTTGAGATATACGCCTTGGCCGCCGCTATACGGGTTGCTGCGATAGCCCAAGAGCGCGATTTTGAGTAGTGGTCGGGCTTCGACCGAACTGGCGCTGAGGGCGGCATCCATAAAACGTGGGTATCCAGAGGTGGGTTGGCGCATGGTAATGGACTGTTGTAGTTGTGAACAGTCTGGCACTGATAACGCGCATACTTGGGCAAATAGGCTTGGCCTCAGGCTGTAAAGATGAATAAAATTGTCGAATAACAAATATGAGCTGAATTTTATTCATGTCGCAAATTGAGATACGCCATCTACGCACTCTGGTCGCACTGCGCGAAACGGGTAGCTTGGTAGAGGCGTCGGAGCGAGTGTTTTTGACCCAATCGGCACTCTCCCATCAAATTAAGGAACTGGAAGGGCGGCTGGGCTGCTCGCTGTTCCTGCGCAAAACCCGCCCGGTGCGTTTCACCAGTGCGGGTATTCGCATGCTCGAGTTGGCCGACGAGGTGCTACCCAGACTGCACAATGCCGAGCTTGATTTGCAGCGTGTCGCTGGCGGTGAAACCGGCCGTATTATCATGGCCATTGAGTGCCACAGTTGCTTCGAGTGGCTGCTGCCGGCCATCGACAGCTACCGCGATGCGTGGAGCGATGTCGAACTGGATATCTCCAGTGGTTTTCACTTCGCGCCACTGCCAGCGCTAGCCCGTGGTGATTTGGATCTTGTGATCACTGCTGATCCAGTAGACGAGCCGGGCATCGCCTATTTTCCCGTCTTCAGCTACGAGGCGCAGCTGGCTATCGCCAAGAGTCATCCGCTCGTGAATAAACCATGGGTCGAACCGGCGGATTTGGCGCAGGAGGTGGTCATCACCTATCCGGTGGACCGAGATCGGTTAGATCTCTTTACCGGTTTTTTGCAGCCCGCAGGTGTTGAACCCGGGCGAGTACGGCATGCGGAACTGACCACTATGATCGTGCAGCTGGTGGCCAGCGGTCGCGGTGTTACCTGCCTGCCAAATTGGGCTCTGTATGAATATTTGCAGAATGATTATGTTGTCGTGCGTTCGCTGGGCGAAGAGGGCATCTGGCCCACACTGTACGCCGCCGTGCGCAAAGATCAGGCCGATGCACCCTTTATGACCGCCTTCATCGACGTTGCTAAGCAGGTGTGTTTCGCGAATTTACGCGGCATCGTGACCGCAGAACTGGGCTAGGTGAATGTTTATACCGCCCTAATTGCGGGCTTCAGTTTGGGATTTGGGCTGATCCTCGCCATTGGTGCGCAAAACGCCTTTGTGCTCAAACAGGGTATTCGCAAGCAGCATGTTTTTTGGATTTGTCTTTGCTGTGCCTGTTCAGATGCTGTGCTCGTCGTAGCAGGAGTGGGTGGCTTTGCCAATTTGATGGCGCTCTATCCCTGGGTCGATCCGCTGACTCGCTATGCCGGCGCGCTGTTTTTAGTGGTCTATGCGCTGCTTAGCTTCAAGGATGCGATCTTTGCTGATGCCAGCATGGATTACACCGGTGATGAACAGCCTCGGTCACTGCGTGCAACCTTACTGATCTGTTTAGCCTTTACTTGGTTAAACCCGCATGTGTATCTCGATACCGTCGTGCTAATCGGTTCGGTATCTACCCAATACGCGGGCCAGCAAACTTGGTTCGCTCTCGGAGCAGTAATCTCCAGCTTTGTATTCTTCTTTGCCTTGGGTTATGGCGCGCGCTACTTGGGGCCGCTGTTCGCCAAGCCTCGCGCCTGGCGTTACCTCAACGTCTTTGTGGGCTGCATAATGCTCGCCATAGCGTTGAGTTTGGTGCTCTAGACACATCGGTGTGCAGCACAGCCGGACTGCGCGTGGCTGTGCGGCTTTGCGAACCGGTTTTTGGGGCGAGATTAGGGAATCAGTGTTTGCACTTGCCAGTGCTCGCCGCGAAGCTCATAACGCTGCCGATCATGGATGCCATTGTCTTGGTTCAGGTCAAGGCGCTCGACCTCATCGGGTATCAGCAGCAGTCCTCGCGCGCCCGTAGGTGCCACCAGTGGTTGCGGTGCCGGGGCGTCCTGCAGGCGCTGCAGTAGCTCCTTGCGATCACTGACCACACTGCCCTGTGGGTGCTGCTGGTATAGCCAATCCATGCGCTTGGGCACATCAGGTCTGAGCTGCCAGCTCTCGGCAATATGCTCGGCTGGTAACTCCTGGCACCGTGCCTGCATACGATATTGAATTTGTACCGATGGCCACCAAGTCTGGATGGCCACTCGGTCCTGACTCTGCTGCCACTTAGGGCTGCTGGCGTTGAGGTAAATTGCCAAACCCTCAGGTAAGTCGCGCAGTACCAGTGTGCGCGCCTGTGGTCGGCCTGCGCCGTCCACGGTCGCCAGCACGCAAACCGCCGCCATCGGATCTTGTGCCTGCCGCGCTAACTGCCGATCCTGAAAAAAACGCTGCAACGGTCGCTGCACTACAGTGACCCTCGTTGTGCTTGGTCTCTTTTAATGATGTCGATCCAGCGTTCGATACTGATGAAGCCTTGACCCCATTCTGCATAGCTTGCGAGGTCCTCGGCTATCTCGCCGTCGTCCTTGCCCGCCGCCAGTGCGCGGGATACCAACTGGCGGGTATCCTCTATAACTTGCAGGCAGCGAGCTACGGCGCGGATATCGGCTACCGGGCCATGACCTGGGATCACGGTAATGTCGCTAGGCATGTCGCTAATAACCCGGCGCAGATTGGCAATGTAGCCATCTAGCGTGCCGCCACTGTTGAGGTCTATGTAGGGGAAGGCGCCGTTAAACAGTTGGTCTCCCATATGCAGTACGTTGGCGTTTTTGAACCAGACCATGGTGTCCCCATCGGTGTGGCCTTTCGGCAGGTGAATCAATGTCAGTTCCTCACCATTAAAGTGAACGGTGACTGTGTCCGTATAGGTAACCAACGGCAGTGCGCTGGCGGGTAGCCCTTGAACTGTGCGTAATCGCGCGCGCGTATTGCCGTGGGCGATGATAACGCCCGAGCGACCGAACTCGGCGTTGCCGCCTACATGATCTTGGTGGTGGTGCGTATTTAGCACCAGACGCGGGCGCCCGCCACCCAGCGCGGCTAGGGCCGCTTCGATTCTGCCTGCCAGCGGCGCGTACTGATCGTCGATGATGAGGGTGCCGTCATCGCCGACTGAGACACCGATGTTACCGCCAGCACCTGTGAGCATAAACACGCCTGCGCCGAGAGGTAGCGTGCTCACTGTCACGCCAGCAAAGCGGTCGGCGGCTTGCAGGTGCAAAGGGCAGTAAGCCAGCACGGTAAGGCCAGTTAATAGCAGTTTCAGACGCTGTTTCATGCCAATAGCCTCGCTGTGTTCAAGGACACACAGCATACATTGAAGACAAAGCCACTATGTCATTCGTCGGCCGAATCACCCTGCCGACGCATGTCGGCTATATCTTTTTGTACTTCGCTTAGGCGAAACAGCACGTCGGGCATTTGGTCAGCTATGCGCCACAGAAAAAAAGCGATAGCACATAAAACGAGAAACGATAAAAATTCCATGGTAACTCCTTTGCAGGTAACAACAGAGAGGTAACGATCCAGAGCAATAAGGGTATCCAAGCCCATGGCTAATAACACCCTCTAATCGGCAGCCGTGGTTTATCTGCGCCGGTTGTTTGACTTGGTTATCATTTGTCGTGCTCGCGTTGGGGTTGCCAGTAGGCCTGTTGCTCACAGGAGGCCGGACGCAGGTCCTGCCAGCCACCGGTAAATGACATCCGCATCATGCCCAGGGTTGGCAGGTCTAGGTAGCCGGTTTGCGTTTGGTTTGCTCCGTTTAACAGGTGCGCTAGATCGCTGATGCCCGGATTGTGACCCACCACGGCACAGCTCGTGCAGTGGTCTGGGGTGCCTGTCAAGCAGTCGAGAATGGTATCGGCGCTCGCTAGGTAGAGTGTGGGTTCACTTATTATTTCGGCCTGCCAAAGTGCGGCCAAAGGCTGCGCCGTTTGCTGGGTTCGTGTTGCCGGGCTGACCCATAGCCACTGTGCGGGTACGCCCGAGTTATCGTGCAAATGGGCTTGCAGTTGTTCTAAAGTAGCCAGCCCGCGAGGTGTCAGCTGGCGCTGGGCATCAGCCTGTCTGATGCCCTGGACGTTCTGTGCCTCTTGCGTTTGGGCATGGCGAATCAGCCACAGGGTGCGCTGCATCGGCCCGCCTCAGCAGGTTGCCAGGCTATGGCTTAGTCCCATAGCGCGAAGAATTCCTCCATGGCCTGCATCTGTCCGCCAGCGACTGCCGAAGGCCCAATGATTGGGGTTGTAATGCCCGCGTCGAACCATGCCTCGACACCCTCGCGCACCTGCGCAGCGGAACCAAACAGTGTGGTATCTGCCAGCCAGCGGTCGGACAAACATTCGCTCACCCGGTCGTAGTCTTTTTCTGCCAGTGCAGCCTCTACCCCATTCATTTCTTCCTCAAAGCCCGCTTCCTTCCAGTAGTTACGGTAGTTGGGTAGGAAGGCGTAGCTGGTCAGGGTTTTGCGATTCACCGCAGCGGCAGCAGCTTTGTCGTCGCTAATACAGGTCGGAATCATGTTGCCAATGAAGAAGTCGTCGTTGGCCTTGGTTGCATCGCTCAGGTTGCCAAGGGAGTGCGCCATATGCGAACGCGCGCCGTTAGCAAACACCATGCCGCCGCCTACTTCTTGCGCCAGTTGAATCATTTTGTCGCGCAGGGTTGCCAGCACAATGGGTGGCAGGTCGCCGACGCGCGGTACTGCATGCATATCCTCGACAAATTGACGCATATCGCTCAGCGGTTTGCCCGCAGTGATCCCCATGCGGTTCAAGGCCGGTGCGTGGCTAACGCCAACACCGAAACGAAAGCGGCCGTCGGAGATTTCATGCAAGAACGCGGCAGTTTGCGCAAAGTCAGTGACGTTACGAGTGTATATGGGCGTGATACTGGTGCCGATCATGACCTCGCTAGTGTTCATGGCGACGGCGTTACACAGCGACAAACTGTCGCCGAGGCTTGGGCCAAAGATGCCGGGAAAGCCGCGACGTTCAATTTCTTGGGCCAGTTCGATGGTGCGCAGGCGGCGGCCGGGGACTGCGGCTAGGCTCACGGCAGGTAGCTGGGTCATGTTCTCTCCTCTCCAGATATTGATTAGTTGCAGCTAGGTTACTTGAGCCTTAGAAGATCACCAAATAGGGTGGGTATTTAGGACTGCAGAATTTGTCGCAGTTTCTGCAGTAGCAGCTCGTTCTGGGCAGGCGTGCCGACGGTAATGCGCAGTGAATCGCATAGGCGTGGGGTGGCAAAGTAGCGCACCAAAATGCCCGCCTGTTTCAGTGCTTGATACAGCTGCTCCGCTGACTTGCCCGATGGTGCTCGAGCGAGTAAAAAATTGGTCTGGCTGTCGGCAATATCAAAGCCAAGTTGCCGCAGTTCTGCGGCCAGTATGTCGCGGTCTTGGCGCACAGCCTGCCAAGTTTGCTTTGCGTAGGCGAGATCTTGTATCGCTGCCAAACCTACCGCTTGGCTGATGGCGTCTACGTTGTAGCTGTCTCGGGTCTTTTCCAGAATAGGCTGAATGAGCGAAGGGTGACCGAGTAGGTAGCCAAGTCTGAGTCCGGCCAGTGAGAAGCCCTTGCTAAAGGTGCGCAATATCAGCAGGTTATCGAGGCTCTCAACCAGTGCGCTGGCATTGGCCGCACCCTCTATCGCAACAAAATCGGTATAGGCCTCGTCGATTAACAGCACGCCTTGCAAAGCCTCGGCCAAGGCCTCGAGTTTGCTAATGGCTGTGAATTTGCCACTTGGTGCGTGTGGGTTTACCACGCAGGTAAGCTGGGCACCGGCTCGATTTGCTGTCTCGGCAAAGTCGGCAGGCAGTGACCAGTCTGCTGCAAGATCTTGGCTAACCATACGCGCGCCCTGAATCTGGGTCAGCACCGGATAAAGCGAATAAGTTGGTTCCGTAGACGCTACTACTCCGTCCGGCGGTACGAATGTAGTCACTGCTAGCCGCAGGGCTTCGTCACCTGCATGGGTAATAACCACACAATCGATACTCACGCCATGGTGTTCGGCGATGGCCTGGCGTAGCGCGCGGGCATCAGGCTGAGGATAAATCCGCAGCTGTTCGCTGGCAAAGGCCGCCAGCGCCGCTGCTACCGCCGGACTCGGTGGATACGGATTCTCATTGGTATTGAGTTTTATGCTGCGACCATCCTGCGGCTGCTCGCCAGAGGTATAGCCCTGCATTTTGGCGATGTTGGGGCGCTCGAATCGGCTCACTTTGACGGCTCATAGTGGCTGGCGTCTGCTTCAGGCGATGGCCCTAGGGCGGTGAGTTCTTGGGCCGGAGCCAGCAGGCGCGCAAGCCACACCGTACCGGGACTGGCTTCTAAGGCAATTTTTGCGCTCATGGTCAGCGGCACCGATAGCAGCATGCCCACAGGGCCGAGTAGCCAACCCCAAAAAATTAACGATACAAAAACCACCAACGCCGACAGGCCCAAGCCCTGTCCCATATAGCGTGGCTCTAAAATGTTGCCTACTACCGTGTTGATCACGAAAAAGCCTGCGACAACCAAGCCCGCCTCGGTAGGCCCTAGCTGCACTAGGGCCAGTAGCACCGGTGGTATGCCAGCAATGATCGAGCCAATGGTTGGTATAAAGTTCAGTAACAGGGCGACCAAACCCCACAGTACTGGGAAGTCCACATCCAAGATCCACAAGAACGTAGTCACCATTAGCCCAGTCAGCACACTGACCGATGTTTTGATCGCAATGTAGCGATTCATGGTGCCGGTGACGCGGTCAAAGTGGGCAAGGTCCCGGTCTGGGTTATTCAGTACCGCGCGCAGCTTGGGGTTGAAGCTGGCCGCCTCGGCCAAAATGAAAATTACCGTGAGGATAATTAAGAATCCGTTGCTCAACACGGAACCAAGGCTGCGCAGGGCACTGCCAGCCAGAGTGAGCAGGGAACCGAGGGGAAAGGCTTCGGTGATTATTTTTACGTCAATAGGAATGTTCCAGCTTTGCAGGAGAACGAGTACATCATTCTGTAACGTTGCCAGCCGCTCTTGATAAAACGGCAGCTTGGCTGAAAAAGCCGAGGTGCTTTGGGTAAGCAGGGCTGCAATCAGCCCAAGTGCTAAAAAGATGCCGAGTATCACGGCGCCAAGTGCCAAGCCGTTGGAAAGCCCCTTGGATTTGAACCAAAACAATGGCGATGCGGCTATGGTGGCAATGAAGACCGCCAGCAGCATGGGAACCACAAGTGCTTGCGCAGACTTTAGCCCTGCAGCAATAACGACCAGCGCTGCAAACACAATTAAGCTGCGGCCAGCGCTGCGTACAGAGGGGTCGCTGTGGTCTGATCCTGTCATAGCCGTTTGCTCATTGGGTGCGTGTCTGACTTGGCCAGTGCGATGTTAGGTGAATGGCCGCTGATTGGCCAAGCTGGGTACCTGGCTGCGGATCTCGGTCACCCGCCCTGGATCCACTTCGGCAATCACATAACCGTCGCCCTCGGGTAACTCGGCAATTACCTCGCCCCACGGGTCGATGATCAGCGAGTGGCCATAAGAGGCCCGGTTGGCACTGTGAGCACCGTGCTGGGCTGGAGCAATGATATAGCTTTGGCTCTCGATGGCTCTGGCGCGCAGCAGCGCGTGCCAGTGGGCTGCGCCGGTGGTCGCGGTGAACGCCGACGGCACGGTGAGGGCGATGGCCCCCATCTCGGTGAGTCGCTGGTAGAGCGCTGGAAAACGCACGTCGTAGCAAATTGTGAGGCCAAGGGTGCCCATGGGGCTGGCAACGCAGACGGCGGTATCCCCCGGCGCTGTTTGTTTCGACTCCATCAACTGGGGGCCATTTGGGATGCTCACATCAAACAAGTGAATCTTCCGGTACATGGCGCCGATTTCGCCCTGACCGTTGAGATAAACGCTGGTGTTGTAACAGCGGTTAGGATCATCCTGCATGGCCTCATGAAAGCCGCCAAGCAGCAAGTCGCAGCCAAGGCGCTTGGCCAAGGCTTGGCAGCGCCGCAGAATTGGCCCGCCTTCTGGCAGCAGTTCGAGCATGGCTTTCTTGCCGTCGTGACGGCCGAGATAGGCAAAGGCTTCGGCCCAAGTAATCAGCTGGGCACCGTGGTCGGCGGCTTGCTGCGACAGGGTTTCAAGGGTCGAAAGGTTTTTCTCCACATCGCTACCGGCATTGTGCTGCACCACGGCAACCTTGGTGGGCTGACCGTGCGTGCTGCTGTGTGCAACCGGGTCCACTGCCTGTTAGCCCTCGGGTAACATGTCTGGCTGAATGCACTTGATGCTGCTTGACAGATATTCTTCCAAGGCCGGCAAGTTGAAGGCGTCGTCCTCTGAAACAAAGCTTATGGCGGTGCCTAAAGCGCCAGCGCGGCCAGTACGGCCAATGCGATGCACATAGTCTTCGGCGTCATCGGGTAGCTCGTAGTTAATGACATGGGTAACGCCGTCAACATGAATGCCGCGGCCAGCTACGTCGGTTGCGATAAGATATTTCAACTCTCCGCTTTTGAACTTGTTCAAAGTTGACAGTCGCTTCTTCTGCGGAATATCACCGGCGAGGCCCTCGCAAGAAATCCCTTTCTTTTGCAGGTACTCGACCAGCTTGTGAGTACGGTCGCGGCGGTTGGCAAAGATGATGGCCCGCTCGGGTTCATTGTGATTGATGAAATCCAGCAAAATCCGCTGTCGCCGACTGCCTTCTACCAACCAGAACTTCTGGTCCACAGTGTCGGTGGCAACGCTCTCCGGCTCTACCACAATATGCTCTGGGTCTATGGTCCACGAGTCGGCCAAGCGCATTACGGCGTCGTTGAAGGTGGCGGAGAAAAACAGTGTTTGCCGTTTGCGCTTATGCGGGGTCTGGTAAACGATTCGACGCACGTCGGGAATAAAACCCATGTCGAGCATGCGGTCAGCCTCGTCGATAACCAAGCATTCCACCTGACTCAGATTGATGTCTCGGCGTTCGAGGAAATCGATCAGGCGTCCCGGCGTTGCAACCAGTATGTCGACGGGCCCCTTGGTTAAATCTGCCCGCTGGCGGTCAAAGTCCATGCCGCCGACCACGCAGACCGTGCGCATGCCCATGTATTTCGCCAGACCCTCGGAATCGCCCTCAATCTGCAGGGCTAGCTCTCGCGTAGGCGCCAGCACTAGGGCTCGGGGAGTGCCTAATTTCGGCGGCTCTTGGGGTGGGTTTTCCCAGAAACGGGTTAACAGGGTAATTAAGAAGGCAGCAGTTTTGCCGGTGCCGGTTTGCGCCTGCCCGGTAACATCATAGTCGGACAAACTGAAGGGTAAGGCCCGACCCTGAATTGGCGTGCATTCCTCAAAGCCCAGCTTGGTAATCGCCTTTAAGAGCGGTTCTGGTAGCGCCAGCTCTTCAAATCTGACTGGGTCTTCAGAGACTGTTTCGGTCTCTGTTGGCGCAACAGCCTTTGGCGCGGATTCGGTGTCTGCTTCTGCTTCTGCATCGGCGTCCGCCGTCGTTACGGCATCCTCTTGTTCAGTCTCAGTCTCAGTCTCAGTCTCAG
>JAACDW010000263.1 GCA_009936775.1 Pseudomonadota bacterium | reverse complement strand
GCGTCGTGCCATTAGGCGGGCGATGGCTTTTTTGTCCTGCCGATACTCGTAAATACGCCACCCCAAGATGACGATAAGCGCCACAAAAATGCCTTCGGCGGCAATTTCGTGCAGCGGTATGTTGAAGCTGGTTTCTGTCTGAGTGCCCATAAGCACGACGAGGGGGATGGCGATGGCGAGAAACCAGCGTATTCGAACGCAGACCTCACAGACGGGCTTTTCGGGTTGGCTCACACTAAAACTCTCTACATCTCCGTAGCATCAGAGTATTAGTCCCGGTTAGAGAATGGAAGGTTCTCGAAGGTGCTCTCCATGCTGTCGCGTGTGCTGTTCATCTGGTCGATGATTTGCTGCATTGCGAGGAATTGACGGTTGTAGCGCTCTTCAACCCGTTCCATCCGCGTCTCCAGTTCCGTTAGCTCAACTTGACGTTCGGCGTTGGCATCACTCAAGACTTTCTGCTGCGTCACCAGATAACCGTTGCTGGAGGTCACATTGTCTATGATTCGGTTGATATCGCCTGCTAGGCCAGCTGCCGCCGTGCTTGCTACCGATTGATCATCGGTATTTGCCGAGAACATCTTGACCACGTCGGAATAGTTGTTCGATAGGGCGTCATCGAGTTTTTTATCGTTGATCGCGAGCTCGCCGGTTCGGCTCACACTGATGCCCATAGCCGATAGGCTTGAGATACTGGTGCCTGCAGAGGAGGACGTGCCGAGAATCGTCGTGCGTAAGGTGGAGTTCAGCGAACGAAAAATACTATCGCCTGCAAGCTCGCCGCCGGTGCTGGAACTTGTCAGTTCCTTAAGTTGACGCTGCGCTTCATTATAAATGGTTACGAAGTCGACGATATTGGCCCGGGCCAAATTGTTGTCTTGGCTGATGTTAACGTTGGCAGCGCCCGTGGTCACGGTGTTCAACGTCAGCGTTACGCCGGTTAGCACATCGTCTACGACGTTGCTGGAACGGGTGAAGTCGATGCCGTTTACATTGAGCTGGGCGTCGCTTGCGGTCTGCACGCTCGAAAAGCTAATGGCACTATCGCTGGACGTCAAAGAAAAGGCTTTTTCTGAGCCGGTATCGCCGATCAGCTGAATGCGATAGCGGTTAGTAGAAGCCCCCGTATCAACGATTTCCGCGGTGACGCCCAGATTCGCGCCATTGATCGCCGTAACGGTGCCTTGCAGGCTCGCATCGGCAACCGTGATAGCGGTAGTCGTTGTGCTGCTACTGCCGACCGTCAGCGACAAGGTAACGGAGCCAGCATTGAATTTATTGGTGCTGGAGGCGAAGGCGTTGGAGACGCTGCGCTGTTCCTGAGCGATTTGGCGCACCGTAATGTTGTTTGAGCCAGCGCGTGCCGATGTGGTCGATGTAGCAGTAAGCGCCGAGGTCTGACTGTTGCTTACCGCAAAAGTCTTAAAGTCCTTGGCATCGTTAAGGCGCAGTGCTGCATCCTTTACGACGTTAAGAATAGAGACCGCCTTGCCTAAGCCGGTGATTTTGGCTTCAGACTCTGTAATCTTGGAATTAATGCGGCTTTCTTGAGGAACCTTTTCTGCGTTCACCAAGGCTTCCACGATTTTTTTCGTGTCGAAGCCGGCGCCAGCGCCGAGGGCTTGTACGTAATCCATGCCAGCCATAAAGGATCACCTTAGTTGTAAGAAACCGGTTCTCGTCTTAACAGTCGGTGCGTTTAAGCAAAACTTTAGCCGCGCTACGGCGTAGGTGAACGAGCACCAAAAGTTAGCAGCGATATCTTGCGCTGCTGTACTGATTAGTCAAACGCTAATGTTGCGCTAAGCCTTGGGGAACCCAGTTCTCGGCCCCCGTTTGCACAATCCGCAATACGATCTCAATAGCAGTTAGCAAAGACCGTGCCAAGCTCAGAAAGGACATTTTAGCCACAATAGAGGGAAAATCCGGGCTATTTTCGATGTTTTGCTCCGATACCGACGGCTGCCGCCCGCTTTCGCCATGAGCCTTCGAACAAAGTCGGCAACCCGGTGCCGCGCACTGGGCAATAAGCAACCGTAAAGGCATTAGCTCCGGGTAAAGTCGCCAAGCCATATGCGTTAGGCTAAAGTTGACAGCCGAGAGGTGAATGGACCACCACGTGTCGCAGCCAATTATTGGAGAAAGTGCATATACGAGGCAGCTGTTGCAGCTGGTTCGATCTATTGCGCCCACTGCGGCAAGCGTGCTCATCAACGGCGAGAGCGGGGCGGGCAAGGAATTGGTCGCCAAAGCCATCCACGACCAGTCTGACCGTGCAACCCAAGCCTTTGTTGCAGTGAACTGCGGCGCCATTCCGGCTGAGTTAATTGAAAGCGAACTGTTTGGTCACAAAAAAGGCGCCTTCACCGGTGCCATTACCGATCATGTCGGCAAGGTTACGGCGGCACACGGTGGCACCCTGTTTCTCGATGAGATTGGTGACATGCCCATGTCGATGCAGGTCAAACTGCTGCGGGTGCTACAGGAAAAAGTGGTGCTACCTGTGGGTTCGAATCAGCCGCAGAACGTCGACATCAGAGTCGTTGCTGCGACCCACCGCGTGCTTGAGGATGAAATTGCTGCCGGACGCTTTCGTGCCGATCTGTACTACCGCTTAAATGTAGTGCCGCTGCAGGTGGAACCACTGCGCAATCGCCGCGACGAGGTGCCAGCGCTTATTCGGCACTTTGCCGTCCAATTTGCCGCTGTCGACGCACCGGCTATTGCCTTTACTGACGGATTCCTGACGATCATGCAGCGCTACGAATGGCCCGGCAATGTACGCGAACTGTCGAACATGGTGCATCGGCTGTCGGTGCTGTATCCAGGCCAAACTCTGAACATTAATCACGTTGCACCGTCGATGCTGCCAGCGGGTATGGCCGAGTTAATTGACCATGCAACGGCGGATAACGCGCCGGATGAACAGGGCTCGCTGTTTGATCTAATGATGCAAGACGAGACCGCGGCAGCGGCGGCAGCTCACAGCACAGGCGCAATAGAGGCCGAGAACGATGTTGAATCCATTATTATGCAAGCTCAGGGCTTTGAGGAATTTCGTCAGCGCGGGCAATCGCTCAAGGGCATGCTCAGTGAGATTGAGCAAGATCTGATTGAGCGTGCGCTGCGTGAATCCGATGGCAATGTGTCGCGCTGCGCCCAGCTGTTGCGCATGCAGCGCACCACGTTGATTGAACGTATCAAGAAATATAATTTAAAAATGGACGCGGCTTAAACGCCCTCTCACCAACCCGCAGGCAGGCTGTCAAAAATACGACAGCCCTCGCCGGACCACCGGCAACTCCTGGCACGGGAGTGGCAAAAATCCGCCATATAGTCGTAACTTATTGTTTTAAAACACAATAAAAGCTGGCACAGCTTTTGCTAACTAGTCTGCATCGATGTAACAACGTGATGTGAAGACTATGTATCAAGAACACCCGATAGACCTGATTTGGGATGAATCCTCACCAATGGATGCGAACGTCATGGGTACTTTAACCCGTGCCGGTTTTCGCCCTCGATCCATGGGCGCTGCAGAAGTCGCCCGGTACGTTGAGAAAAATGGCTTCGGTCCCTGCGTGCTCTGCATGCACCGGCGCGAATTGCCCGACATTGAAATGATTCGCACGCTGAAGCAGCACTACGGGGCGAAAATTTACCTCGTGCTGCGAGTGGATCCAGCAGACCTAGAAAGCACCGTGGAAGCGATTAAGTGCGGTGTGGATGATGTGATCGCCGACGGCTCCGACCAGCAGGCCAAGTGGCAAAAAATTGCTGGCCTGGCGAAGCTTCGGTTACTCAAAAACGATTCCTATGTCTTTGTAGACGAGACCAGTCAGCACCTGCTGGCGCTGGTCGAACGAGTTGGCGCGGCAGAGGTCACTGCGCTGATGTACGGACCTACCGGTTCGGGCAAGGAGGTCTTGGCCCGGTTAACCCACGACTTTTCACCGCGCCGAGATGGCCCCTTTGTGCCGGTGAACTGTGCGGCGTTACCCGAGGCCTTGGCCGAAAGCTTGCTCTTTGGTCACACAAAGGGCGCCTTTACTGGCGCGACGCGAAGTACCGAAGGGTTCTTTACCCAAGCCCAAGGCGGCACTTTGTTTTTAGACGAGATTGGTGAATTAACCCTGCCCTTGCAGGCCCAGCTGCTGCGCGCTATCCAGGAAAAGGAAGTACTACCGGTAGGCAGTTCGGAAACCCAGCGGGTAGACGTACGCATCGTTGCAGCAACCAACCGCGATTTGCGTGCGGGCATTCGTGCCGGATATTTCCGCGAAGACCTGTATTTTCGAGTCAGCACCTTCCGTATCAACGTGCCGGGTTTGTCCTCGCGTTTAGACGACATCTTACCGCTGGCCAACTACTTCTTAGTTAAGCACGGCCGCGGAGATCATGCGCTGCAGTTATCACCAGAAGCGGCAGCCAAGCTGCTGGCTTACAGCTGGCCAGGCAATGTCCGGGAGCTGGAAAATGTTGTACAGCGCGCCATCGTGTTGACCAACGATGGTGTGATTGCCGCCAACCACTTGGTGTTCGACGAGCCTGCAGACCATGAACTCTATGCCCGTGAGCCGATGCATGCAGACAATGTGCATGCTTTTGAAGCCCCGCATTTGCAGCGCGAACGCTGGCGTGACGCACATGGCGCGCCGACCAATCCGTTCACCGCACATCTTGGTGCGCAAAGCGGTTTTGATGAGCCAATCGAAGAGGCGGCAGACAGTGCCTCGGGATTGCAGGGCGCGATGGACGCCAATGAATTTCGCATCATTGTCGACACCATAAAAAATACGCGTACCCGTCAAGAGGCGGCAGACATGCTCGGCATTAGCCAGCGCACCCTGCGCTACAACATTGCGCGTATGCGTGAGCGCGGTATTCCCATTCCAAAGCGACGGTCGGCCTAAAACATGTCAATAGTAAACACACACTATCAGTCACAGGTAGCAGACCTGCTCAGCCAAATCCGCGCGCATCAAGGCGAACCC
Organism: Pseudomonadota bacterium; assembly: GCA_009936775.1. GTDB lineage: Bacteria > Pseudomonadota > Gammaproteobacteria > Pseudomonadales > Azotimanducaceae > UBA4421. Next base: position 14,038 of record JAACDW010000263.1, on the reverse strand, counting down.
GCCAATCGCGCGGACATGATCAACAGCGACATCGGTGGTATCGGACAAACCGATGCGGTGCGCGAACCGAGCAAGGGCAACTTTGCCACCTATATGCGTGATGCGGTTCATGATGTGAATGACGCGCAGCAGTCCAGTGCCGATATGAAAAATGCCTACGAGCGCGGTGAAGACAGACCGCTCACCGATGTGGTGCTGTCAATGCAGAGGGCATCCATCGGTTTTGAAGCCACTTTGCAGGTTCGGAACAAACTTCTGAAAGCCTACGAAGACATTAGAAACATGCCGGGCTAACGACCCATAGCGACAGCGGACCAAAGAGAATCCCATGGCAGAAGCAACACTCGATTCAAATCAACAGGCACTGGCGCCCGCTAGCGGGGGCCAAGTTGCTGCACGATCTAACGTGCCCGCAGCACCTGCCGCCGCCGGTGGTCTGATGGATAACCCGGGCGGAGACTCAATGGACGATATCGGTGTCGATAGCGGTCCTTTGAGCTTACTCAACAACCCAGACGTGCAGCGAATTTTGCCCTATGTCATCGGCGTCACTGCGCTGGCCATTTGCATTCTGTTTTATCTGTGGGTATCGGCCCCTACTTACCGGTCGGTTTATCCCGGTATGTCTGAAGCCGACCGACAGCAAGCCAAGGAGGCATTGGATGCCGCCGGTTTTTCGCCACGTATCGACATCAACAGCGGAGCGCTACAGGTAGACGATGAGCGCTATCATGAGGCGCGCATCTTACTGGCCTCCCAAGACATTCCGCGCAGTGCGACAGCGGGCGGTTTCGAAAGCCTACTCGAACAAGGCTCTATGACCACTAGCCGGTTTATGGAGCAAGTCAGTTATCGGGCCGCGATGGAAACAGAGCTGGCCAAATCGGTGACGGAAATTGCCACCATTCGCGGTGCGCGTGTGCATCTGGCCGAACCGCAGCAAAGCGTTTTTGTGCGCAATCAAACGCCCGCTAAGGCATCTGTGGTCGTGGTACCTCACCCAGGCCGCGTGGTTACCCAATCACAAATCCGCGCAATAGTGCACTTGGTGTCTTCTAGCGTACCGTACCTGCCAGCAGAAAATGTTTCCGTCGTCGACAATACCGGCGCTTTGCTGACGGATACCGAAGGTGAAAACGCCATGACGCTGACAAACGCTCAGGCAGAACACAAGCGCTCCTTGGAAATGTCCTACAACCGCCGTATTGAACAAATACTGGCGTCCATCGTGGGCATGGGCAATGTGCGCTCCGAGGTCGATGTGGCGCTGGACTTCACCGAAGTTGAGACCACCTATGAAGAGTTTGACAAAGGTGGCGTCGGTCCGCGTACTCGGTCTGAGTCCTTAGATTTCGAACAAGAGGCAGCCATTGGAGCATCAGGCCTGCCGGGCAGTTTTTCTAACGAGCCACCGGCGGCCCCAGATTTCGCCCAGTCCGGCAATCTGCCTGACGAGTCTTCGGAGACTGCTTCGGGTGTGTCCAGTTCTTCAACGACGCGTAATTACGAACTAGACCGTGAGATTCGCTATGTGAAACAACAAGTGGGCCGAATCGAGCGTGTTTCTGTTGCCGTAGTGATCAATCAGGACGCCTACATTTCGCCAGTCGAAGGCGAGCCTGACGGCATCACAGCGGATGAACTGGAGCGTCTAACCGAAGTTGTAAAGGGCGTTGTAGGCTTTAGCGAAGCACGCGGCGATACCGTTGCAGTGGTGCCTTCGAGCTTTGCGGTACCGGTCGACATCATTCCAGATATTGCTTGGTGGGAAGATCCAAGCATTGTCGACCTGATTAAATACGGTTCTAGCTTGGTCTTGATCCTGCTTATCTTGATCTTTGTGGCGCGGCCGATCATAAAGGCCAACATGCCGGAAGACGATAGCCTAGACATACCGCTGGCGTCCCTAGACGGCGAACTATCAGACCAAGACCTGCAAATGATTAGGCTTGGAGAGGGCGAGACCCTAGAAGAAATTAAGGCGAAGCTGATACCCAAGAGGTCCTCTATTCCACTGGACATGTTGGACACCGCCAACAGCTATGATGACAAGGTCGCCGTGCTGCGTATGCTAGCGGCAGATGATCCCGGTCGCGTAGCGAACAGCATTAAACGACTGATCAAAACCCCTTAAGCCTCACTAACGGACGAGAACAATGGCTGAAGTTACTGCAGAACAAACCCTCGACGGCGATATGTCACCCGAGCTGGCTCTGGAGATGGAGTCACTGAAGACGACGGAACGCGCAGCGCTCTTGACGTTGCTGCTGGGTGAGCAACAAGCCTCGGAAATCGTCGGCTACCTCAACCCACGAGAAGTGCAGGCGCTGGGTGTGGCCATGGTAGGCATTCAAGACGTCAGCCAAGAAGCCGTCGACTTGGTGTTAGACGAATTCATTGGCGAGCTGAAAAAGCAGACCAACCTAGGTTTGGGTTCACCAGACTATATCGAAGGCGTTTTGAACCGAGCCCTAGGGCCAGAACGGGCGTCCTCTGTGCTCAGCCGTATTTTGCCCAGTTCCTCAAGCAAGGGACTGGAGATATTGTCTTGGATGACCCCGCGCGCGATCTGCGACATGATTGCAGACGAACCCCCTCAGGTGATCGCGATTATTTTGTCCGTACTAGAAGATGAAACCGCAGCAGACGTACTGACCTTCCTGCCGCCAGGCATTCGTCCCCAAGTGATTCGTCGTGTCGCCTTGCTCGACACCGTACAACCCAACGCCATGGCCGAACTCGAAGCCGTGATGGCGCAGCAATTTGCGCAATCGACATCAACATCATCGGCAGCGGTTGGTGGTGTTAAGGCCGCGGCCAACATCATGAACAAGACCAAGCTCGAGATAGAAACCACCGTGATGACAGATATCAGTGGCGACGACGAAGATCTGGCCATGCTGATACAGGACAACATGTTCGACTTTGAGAACTTGGCGACGTTAGACAACCGCAGCATTCAAATTCTTATGCGCTCCTTGGAACAAGAGCAGATGCTTTACGCGCTGAAGGGTGCAACCGAGCCAGTGAAAGAAAAGTTCATGGCCAATATGTCTCAGCGTGCTGGTGCTATGTTCCTCGACGAGCTGGAGATGATGGGCATGGTGCGGGTCACCGATTCCGACGAAGCCCCGCGCGATATCGTGCGTCAGGCCAGAAAACTTCAGGACGCTGGCGAAATCATACTCGCCTCGGCGGATGGTGGTGGCTTTGTCTAGCAGCAGACCAGCCCCGCAGTTTGTCGCCGATCCGGTACTTAAGGCGGCACGCCAACGACGCAGTTTTGAAGACGCGCAAATGTTGGCAAACCCCAGATACACGAAGGGCGATGGTTTCGCTGGTGTGGACGGGGTAAAAGCCTTTGGTGTTGCCCTTAACCCTCAGTCGGGACAAGTGGTTGGCACCGAGGTCGCTACCGCAGAACCACAGCAGCAGCCGGAGGCTCCGGTAGGGCCAACCACCGAGCAAGCCCCCAGCGATGCGCATGGCGAGCGCATTGCTGCGCTTGAAGCCCAACTCAACGCGCAACTTGCCGAACACCAAACCGTCTTAGCCCAAGCAAAGGCTCAGGCCTTTGCTGAAGGTCAGGCGCAAGGTCAGCAAGAAGCCAAGCAAATGCTAGACATGGAAAATCAAAGCGCCGGCGCCGAGCAGCTGTTGGAGCTGCGCGACATGATTGCTGAGTTTGTGGGTGAAGCGCGCGACCATCTGATTGCTCACCAAGATCTGTTTGACCCGATAAAGCAACTCGCCCTTGCCTTGGCAGAGCAAATTGCTCGATGCGAATTGAGTCAAAGTGATGCTTCCATGACCCAGTTTATTGAGCAATCGTTGGCAGAGATTGATCCATTGCAACTCAGCGAGCTGGTGATTTATGTATCCAGCGACTGGTATGAGCGCTTGCAGCAACCAGAACTGGAGGCGATTTTTGCCGACTACACGCTGCGCCGCGACGACACCCTGCAGGTTGGTTCCGTCCGCCTTGCGGTACAAGACACCAGCATTAACGATTTTATTGACCAGCGCATTGCCCGACTGAGCGAGCAGTTGCTGGCCAGCGCGCCAGCAGTGGCGCAGGAAGCGGCACACAGTGATGAGACATTGCCCGTGGCAATGGACGACGAAGATTTCTTTGCCGGTGAATTCGATGACCAAGGCGCCATTATTCCCGGTGATTATTCCGAGGTAGACGACATCTTTTTCCAGCGTCCGGAAGAGGACGAGTAAGCGTGTTAGCGGGAAAAATCGCGAGCTTTCAGGCGCATGTCAGCCACGCGCGAGACCGCGTACAAGCCCCGGCACCGCGTCGCCTTGGCGTGCTCACGCGAATTGTTGGACTAACCATCGAGGCTCGTGGCCTCACTGCCACCGTTGGTGCCATTTGTCGCATCATGAAAAATGGTGCCAGCCACGAAACGGTGGGCAATGACCGCTCACAATTTGTCGATGCGCAAGTGGTCGGTTTTCAAAGCGGTACGATTTTCATGATGCCTTTATGGGAGGCTTCTGGTTTGCATGCAGGAGCCAAAGTGTTTTTGTTGGCATATGCCGACACCGCACTGGTTGGCGACAGCTTGTTAGGCCGGGTAGTAAATGCGCTGGGCGAGCCGCTTGATGGCCTCGCACCGATCAAGTGCAGTGACAGTCGGGGTTTGCAAGGTCGCCCCATCAATCCCATGCAGCGTCAGCCCATAGACCGCGTACTTGATGTCGGCGTTAAAGCGATAAACGCCATGTTGACGGTGGGCTGCGGCCAGCGCCTGGGGTTAATTGCCGGTTCCGGCGTAGGCAAAAGTGTACTGCTGGGAATGCTAACGAAATTTACTGCTGCCGATGTCGTCGTCATCGGTCTGATTGGCGAACGTGGCCGGGAAGTTAAAGAATTTATCGAACAAATATTGGGTGCCGAAGGCATGGGCCATGCCGTCGTGGTGGCTGCTCCAGCAGACAACTCACCGCTGCTGCGCCTGCGCGCGACTAACTTGGCTCACTTATATGCCGAGTACTTTCGCGCCAAGGGTAAGGACGTATTGTTGCTAGTAGATAGCATGTCGCGGGTGGCGCACGCGCAACGCGAAATTGGTCTGGCCATTGGCGAACCGCCGACATCGAAAGGTTATCCGCCGTCGGTCTTCAGTTTGTTGCCGAACTTAATAGAGCGCACGGGTACCGGCGCGCCCGGTCAGGGCAGTATTACAGCGCTCTACACGCTGTTGGCGGAGGGCGATGACCTGCAGGACCCAGTAGTGGATCTGGCTCGCGCCTCCCTCGATGGTCAGGTGGTGTTAAGCCGCGCCCTTGCCGATGCCGCCCACTATCCGGCAATCGACCTTGCAGGTTCTATCTCTCGGTTGATGCCAAACATTGCCGATGCAGACGATTTGAATTCGGCAAATTTGTTTCGCAGACTGTGGACCCTGTATCAACAAAACATAGACCTTATTCAGGTGGGTGCCTACGAAATGGGTACTAATCCGGATTTGGACAAGGCCATAGCACTGCGCACTGTCATGGAGGAGTTTTTGCGTCAACCCATGGACGAGCTAGTCACCTTTGAAGCGGCCGTTGCACAGTTGCGGGAGAGTATGCGTGTCTAGGGCTCTGCAAACATCCATTGAACGCTGGAAGTCCCTAGCCGATGGCGTGGGCAAGCAAGCGGGTGAGGTGCAGCGCGCGCTGACTCAGGTTCGCACCCGGCACAGCAACCTGTGCGCCGAACAAGAAAAAATACGCTACATGAAGCAGGGCTATTTGCAGCAGCTTAAAGAGGCAGAATATAGCCAAGACGATTTGCAGCAGTCGACCCAGTTGCGTCGCTTTATGGGCCAGCTCGATCTCACTACCCGGGCAATTACCGATCAAATGGCCGATCTGCAGCGCCAGCAACAAACCATTGCTGCCCGCTTGCGTGAACTCAACAGTGAACGCATTAAGTTTGAGACCCTAGCAGATCGAGCGCGAGCGCAGCTCAAGCAGACCACGCAGAAGAAAGAACAGAAAGAGTCAGACGCCCTCAACGCCCAGCGTTTTGCGATCAAGCTGAACCAGCGCCCCTCGACCTAAAGGCCTCGAGTTTGGCTTAGCAGCGCCCATTTGGCGCAGTGGCGCAATAGCTGGCACACAAATTGCTCTTCCTATGGCAACGAACGAACCCAGCAGTGATTACCATGTCCGAGAATTTTCTCTCATTTATCGTCAAAACGCCGGCAAAGACCGCGGATAGCAGCCCTGATGCTGCCGCTGGTACGTCGAATTCGGATTCCCAAGGCGCTGAATTTAAAGGCATTTTAGCCAAAGAGCAGGCCAAGGCCGGCGCCGCGACCAGTACTCCAGCGCAGGCCAGCGATGTGCCGGCAGCCGCCGCCGAAGCAGCAGCGATGGCCGAGGGCGAGGGCATTGAAGAATTGGTGACCAGTCCAGAAGCGCCGGTTGGCTTGCCTGTTACGCCGCCAAACGGCAATACCTTGCCCGAGTTGTCCATTCACTCCAGAGCGTTGCAGGTGGGCCGCGTCATTCTGACCACGGCACAGCCAAGGGTTAGCGAAGAAAGTCTGAGTCAGTTTGCCCGCACTCAGGGGGCCCCCATGCCCGAACTGACGTCTGCCGGGGCCGAGGCCGTTGCGGCAGCCCCAGACGAATCAAGCCTCCACAACGCAGCGCGAACCGGTGGGGTGTTACAGGGCCTTATCGAACGGCAAATGCAACCTGCGCAAGCAACGCTACCCGTGCAACCGACGGTAACGGCGATGCCGGCAGCGAGTTCGTCGCCCCAGCTGCCACAAACGTCACTGGCCGCAGGATCGCTACAGGAAGCGAAGCTGCATTTTATGCAACGCGCGGGTCTATCCAGCGCGGAGCTGACGCACCAAGCCAGCGGGCCTAGCCAAGTAAATCTGCCCGCAGCACAGGACTTGACTCCGCTTAGCAAAAGCGCGGACGCATCGGGCGTAAAGGCGGAGCAAGAAATGCTGACCAAGGCAGCGACAGAAATGCGCGCAGCGCAGTCGCCACTTACGGCCCCGGCCATTGTTCAGGATGCGCCAAGCGCTGCAGATGCGCTGATGGGTGCCGTGCTCGCGGACAGCCAGAGCGAGCAAGGTCAGCCTCAAGCGGGCCAGCAGCAGCCTGCACCTGCAGTCAACCCACAAAGCGGCTTGGTACAAGCGCCGCTGGGTAATACCGCGATAACACTGGCCGATGCGCTGATGTCTTCAGACCCCGCGCAAATGCAATCGCGCTTGCAGCCTTATCAGGTTTGGGCCCAGCGTTTTGGCGAAGTGCTGGCGCAGAAGCTGGCGCTGGCCGTAAAGGATGGCAACTGGACTGTGAAGTTGAACCTGAACCCGGCCTCGCTGGGGCCTGTAGGTATTGAGCTACAGGTCAGTGATAAGGGTATCGATGGTCAAATCGCCGCAAGCGATGCTAACGTACGCCAACTGTTAGGTGACTCCATGCCAAGGCTAAGACAATCCCTTGAGGAGCTTGTTGGCGAGCATGCGGGAGTGAATTTAGAACTCGGTGATGGCGGCGAGCGCAAAACAAAACAGGAAGAATCTCAGGAAATTGAGATATCTATGGATCTTTTGGCGGAAGAGTTAATTCCGTCACAGCAGCAGATGGCGAGCGGAAACATTCTTCGAGATGGTTTGAATGTTTTTGTTTAAACTCACGGTCGTATAACAGGAGTTAACAATGGCTGAAGTGGAAGAACAGGCGCCATCGAAAGGCGGCCTGCTGAAAATTATTTTGTTGGTGCTGGCAATTCTGCTCGTGGCGGTTGGCTCTGCCCTTGGTGCGCTGTTTTTTACTGGCTTTTTCGATGCAAAAGAAGCGGACGCTGCGGAAGAGGCCATCGCCGAGCTAGAGGCTGAAATCGAAGGCACGGAATCCATCCAGATGCCCGAAAAAGTCGCCAAGGAAACTGCAGAGGAAGAGAAGTTCAAGCCGACCTACTACACCTTTGACCAGCCCTTTGTGGCCAATGTGGCAGGCTCGCGTAAGGTGATGCAGGTAACCGTTGCGGTAATGACGTATTACGATGAACGGGTAGTAACGGCCATTGGGGATCATAAGTTCGCGATTCAGTCGGCGGTATTAGATCGTTTGCGTATGGTCACAGAAGCCCAGCTGCGCGAGGAGAATTTCCGCCGCGACCTGCAAGAGGAACTGACGTTGATAATGAATGAGGTTCTGGAAAAATTTGAAGAGTTCAAATTCGCTGGTATCGAAGAGGTGTATTTCATAGGCTTTGTGGTGCAGTAGCGCCCGCTACTCGCGCATGTCCCTTTAAGAACGTAAGAAACCACCGATATGGCCGAAAATAACGACAAGCTACTGACCGACGAAGAGCTGAGCGCTATCGAAGATATGGTGGCCTCCGGTGACTTAGGCGGTGAAGGCTTCCATGTCGGGATAGCGACTGGCGCCCATGACCTGACCATGCAGGACACCAGTGTCGGCGTAAATGTAACGGCCATTGAGCAAATTAATGACCGCTTCCACCGTTTCATGCGCGCGGGTTTGTTGGACGCGCTACGCTACAACGCACGACTGCAGCCGGGCCAAATCGAAATCATTCGTTACGGCGACTATGTGCAAAGCACGCAACCGCCGCTATCAGTGAATGTGACGAAAATCGATCCCCTGCGCGGCGAGTGCTTGACGGTAATTCACTCCCAAGTAGTGTTCAGCTGTCTCGATAACTGGTTTGGCGGCTCGCCACAGTCGCTGACCTCAGTATCGCCGGGGCGCCTCTTTACACCCACCGAAAACGCGGTGATCGAGAAGATCCGCGGGGTCATGTTCCAGTCATTGGCCGAAGCATGGGCGCCCTTCATTAAAATCGAGTGTTCGCTGTCCACGTCTGAAATCAGCGCGGTGTTTGCCAATGTGGCGGCAGATGACGACATGATCATTAAGTGTCGTTTTGAAACCTTAGGCGATGGTGAAGACTTGGGCTTCGTCGACATCATTTATCCCTATGCCAGCTTGAAGCTGGTTCGTGATGTGCTGCGGTCACGCATTCAAACCAGCGGCGGCGACGATGACGCAAATAATTCATGTACTGAAAACTTGCTTGAAAGTCTCGACGAAGTACCCATCGACGTTGTGGTCACTGGCGTTGATATGGCCATTTCAGTGGAACAACTTTCCAACCTTAAGGCCGGCGATTGGTTGCCGATCAGGCCACCAGAGCACGCCGAAGTATCCGTTAACGGCTTCCCTGTTTTTACCGCTGAGGTAGGCAGTCGGGGTAATCAAGTCGCGATCCAAATTGTCGAAAGCATAATGCCAGAGGAAGATTAATGAGCGAGTCAGAAGAAACAGGGCAAGAGCCGACAGCAGAAGCAGAGCAGTCTGCCGAGGGCAACATCAACCAAGACGTAATACGCGCCATACCCATTACGTTATCGGTAGAGGTGGGTACCACAGTGTTGAAGCTGCGTGACCTGCTGCGATTGTCTCAAGGCAGCGTGCTGGAGCTAGATCGTGGGGTAGGTGAGCCTCACGACATCAAGATTAACAACACCATAATCGCCAAGGGCGAGATTGTTACCGTTGGCGATAAGCTCGGCGTTAGCGTGGTGGAAATTGTTGCGCCACTCGAACGTGTTAAGACCGTTTAAATGATGGAGATGTCGCCGCTGCTTTCGGCGGTCGTCAGTTTTCTATTCGTCATTGGCCTGTTGCTGGGCACGCTATGGCTTGTCCGCGCCAAGGGTATCGGTGTGGGCACGCTGCAGGGCAAGGGACTGCGGGTGGTCAACAGCCTGCGTCTGGGCACCAAGCACCGTTTAGATGTTGTTGAATACGAAGGTCGGCAATTGTTGCTTGGCATCGCACCAAATCAAATTACCTTGCTGGATAACCAAGCCAAAGAAACAGATGCTGCCGAGCAACCTTCGGCCTCGGCGGCCATCAAGGCGGATTCGGGTGACACCAGCGCTAGCCCGGCATCCTTCTCCGGCCAGTTGCGTCAGTTGATGCGGCACGATTCCAACAACTGAGGCCCAATTCAGCCCCGGGGCTAGCGTCGATTGTTGCGACTGTCTTCCTTGCGCGGTGTTGCAATCGCCTGCTCAAGCAACAGGGTGACTTGCGCCATGCGCTCTGAGGTCAGTGCAGTCCCCAACCAAACCGGCAGATTGTTGCGAATTTGAATCAGCGCTAAAGCACTGCAGCCCTGACCTCTGGCCTGCAGCCATTGTCCGACCTGAGCATTACGCTGGGCTGGATCATGGGTAATAACAGCCAACTGCCGAAGATTTTGCACCAAACAAGGCAGCACTGGCCCTGCGGTGGAGAGCACTTGCTGACCTCCTTGTGGTGTTTGCACCGTGCGCTGTTGGGCGGTGACTTTTTCGATGTAATCCTGCGCCGTAGCAGGCAGAGGAATGTTGGGATCAAAGCCGTTAGGACCCAAACGATAACTGGCCAGCGCCAAGCGCATGCGCGGCTCAGCAGCGAAACCCGCCAAGTCGTCGAGCAACTCGCGCAGGTAGCGTGCTCCGGCGTCGATGTTCGTACAGGGGTCAAACAGGTCCTGACGCTCGGTAATGCCTAAGTGGGTGGCGGTGATTGGCCACTTAATTTGCATCAGCCCCAGCGCATCGGCGCTGGAGATTGCATTTGGGTCCATACTGCTTTCGACAATCGCAATACCAACCAACAGCGATTCTTCGATTTGGTAGGTCGCAGCCGCGGCGGCGAAACATGACTGAAATGGCAACTCGGTGAACGCGTCTGCTGCTGCTTGCGGGTTGTTGGCTGGGGCTTGTTCCACAGCGACCGCCAGATCACTATTTTCTGGCTCTGGCTCTGGCTCTGGCTCTGGCTCTGGCTCTGGCTCTGGCTCTGGCTCTGGCTCTGGCTCTGGCTCTGGCTGGCCGTTTGTCGTGGTTTCATCGGTGCTGGGTGCGCCCGCAGCTTCGTCTGTTGGTGTGCGGTTTTCGGCGTTATTCGTAACGGTCTCGGTGTCTGCTTGTTCTGCCTCTGCCTCTGCCTCTGCCTCTACCTCCTCTTCCGTTTCGGTTTGGCCTTGGTTGTCCGCCTCTTGCTGCTGCAGAAATGCTGCTAATTCTGGTGGAATATCCAAATCGATCACAATTGGCTCGTCGTCGTTGGAAGCCTCACCGCTGTCGGGTATCGGGTCTGTGGTACCCGCTAGCGCCAGCGCACTGGCCGTGCAGAGCGTAGTGACCGCCAGCGCCATGCGCATAGCAGCCCTGTAACGCGTAAATCTTGGGTAAATAGGCATCGGATTGCCGCAAAGCGCAGGCTGGTGCATAGAAGGTCCGAAGTGAGACAAGTGAGCTAATGGTAGACGTATTGCCGACAATTGCGACCGACTTCGTCGCTCCTGTGCGCCTGACTTCCGGACAGCCTGTCAAAAAACCGACGAAAGGGTGGAAAAAAAATCGGTTAGCGGCACTGCAAGCGGCAAAATACCGCCACCGCCTCGTAAACTATTGATATACATGGAAAATAAAAGTGGCATAGTCTTTGCTTTCTAAGACCCGTGAATAGAAAAACCAGCACAGAGCCGCAAGCTCTGGCCAGATTTATGAAGGGTCTTATGAAGCGAATTCGCCAAAGCATACAAGGCATAACCGGACGCGCGCTAGTCGGCGTAGCGGCCACCGTGCTTGCCTGTTTGTTGCCGCAGCTTGGCTTCGCTGAAGGCATTCCTGCGCTGAAGATTCTCGAAGGTAACGACGCAGGCACCGAATACAGCCTTTCGCTACAGCTCATCATTGTGATGACGCTGCTGAGCCTGCTGCCGTCCATCTTAATCCTTATGACCTCTTTCACCCGCATCATTATTGTCTTGTCGCTATTGCGTCAGGCCATGGGTACCGCGCAAACACCGCCGAACCAAGTATTAATCGGCATCGCGCTGTTTTTGACGCTGTTCATTATGAATCCAATTTTGCAGACAATTTACGACGATGCCCTAGAGCCGGTGCAAAACGAGGAAATTACCTTCGAAGAAGGCTTGGACCGGGCGCGCGTGCCACTGCAGCAATTTATGCTCGGGCAGACCCGTGAAAAAGACATGATGTTGTTCATGGAGATGTCTCAGATGGAACCTGTTGACGACGTTTCTGACCTATCGCTAACGGTGCTGGTTCCCGCCTTCATTACCTCAGAGCTGAAAACCGCCTTCACCATTGGTTTTCTGATTTACATTCCTTTCATCATCATCGACCTAGTTGTGGCCAGCGTGCTCATGTCCATGGGCATGATGATGCTCTCGCCAATGATGATTTCCATGCCGTTCAAGCTGCTGTTGTTTGTGTTGGTAGACGGTTGGGGGCTGGTGACCGGCTCGCTCGTCGCCACCTACCTGACCTAGAGGGCGCAATGGATACTTCCCTCGTCATGGACATTGCTCTGGACTCGCTGAAAGTAACGATTTTAGTTGCGGCACCTATTCTAGCGGCTGCACTGATCTCCGGTCTGCTCGTCGGTATCTTGCAGGCGGCCACCTCCATTCAAGAAATGACCCTGAGCTTTATCCCGAAGCTGGCGGTAATGGTGCTTTCCCTCGTGGTGTTTGGCGAATGGCAAATCGCTGTATTGGCCGAGTACTTTAACGACATTTTCGAACGCGTCCGCACCGTTACCCTGTAGTGCCATGACTTTCTTCGTCGCCGAACTTGTTGAAATGCTGCAAACGTTTATGTGGCCATTTGTACGTGTCTCCGCGGTGATGATGACCGCACCCCTATTTTCTCAACGCGCAATGAACCTGCGTCTGCGCATTTTGACCGGCTTCGTACTGACTTGGATGATTTACCCCTTTATCGACATCCCCCAAGTTGATCCGTTTAGCATTGGCGCGCTTTACGGCCTCTTTAATTAAGTCACCGTTGGGGCACTGATGGGCGTGACGCTGCAAATTGTCACTGCTGCCATTGTCGTTAGCGGTCACGCGGTGTCCTCCAGCATGGGACTGGGCATGGCAAATATGATGGATCCGAATTTGGGTAACGTGCCGACCCTCTCCCAGTTCCTGTTGATTATTGGCCTGTTGGTATTTCTCGCCCTTGGCGGACACTTGGTGCTGATAAGCGTACTGGTGCAAAGCTTTACCTCGGTGCCGGTAGGCAGTGGCCTGCTTAGCACTAATGCTATTTCCGGTTTTCTGGCTTGGTCTTCGCAAGTTTTTATTGGCGCAGTGATTATGGTGCTACCGGTGATGCTGGGCTTGCTCATGATCAATGCCTGTCTGGGGGTAATCTCCAGAGCTTCGCCAAGTCTCAACGTTTTTGCAGTTGGCTTTCCCGCCTTGATCCCAATTGGCTTTGGCATGGTGTTGCTGAGCATGGTGGTGATTATCAGCAAGATGGAAGGACTTTGGTTCCAAGCATTTCAAACACTTAACGAAAACATGTTGGGCTTGTAATGGCTGAAGAATCACAAGACGACAAAACAGAAGAACCCACCGCGCGACGCCTGGAAAAAGCCAAGGAAGACGGCCAGGTGTTGCGCTCTCAGGACATGACCATTGCAGCCGTTACCGGTTCGGTGATCGCCAGCCTATATCTTGGTGGTTTTTGGATGGGTCCGCGTTTCGTCGATACCTTCGCTGAGGCCCTGACCATTCCAGCGAACTACGCATTTGAAGCAAACCTGGCCACTAATCGCTTGTCTGCCTTAACCCTCGACAGCTTCGTTACGGTTATTCCGGTATTTGCGCTGGCCATAGTGGCTGCCATCGGTTCGGCCACGGCCCTAGGCGGCTTTGTTTTTTCGGCCAAAGCCTTTGCGCCCAAGGCCAGCAAGCTCAATCCCATAAAAGGTATGAGTCGCATCTTTGGCCTCAAGGCCTTGGTAGAGCTTGGCAAATCTATCGCTAAATTTTCCTTGGTCGCCTCCATTGGCGGCTCGTACCTTTATTTCAACTTTGATTCCATCATGCAAGTCGGCGACGGACCGATTAACACCTCCATTGCACAAAGTGTTGAAACTGTTCTGCTCGGTGCCCTCGTCGCCACCGTAGCGCTAGTGATTATCGCCATGATCGATGTGCCCT
>JAACDW010000262.1 GCA_009936775.1 Pseudomonadota bacterium | reverse complement strand
ATAACACGTCGGTGGACAGTGCTGCCGTGTGGTAGGTCGGTAAGGTAATCAGGTGGTGGAAGATGCCGGCTTCACGCGCTGCGTCAGCTTGGAAGGTTTGTACTGCCGCGTCTGCTGCGTCGGACAGTTCGGTACCGTCTATGGCCTCGTCCATCAGGCCCATCGGGTTTACTTCTGGGTCTGGGTAAGCCGAAACGTCTTTGCCTTGTGCCTTCCACTCGGTGTAGACCTGCTCGCGGAATTTTAGTGTCCAGTTGAACGATGGCGAGTTGTTGTATACCAGCTTGGCTTCTGGGCGCACTTCGCGGATGGCGTTAACCATGGCTGCAATTTGCTCTACGTTGGGCTTTTCGGTTTCGATCCAAAGCAGGTCTGCGCCGTGCTCCAAGCTGGTGATGCAGTCCAGTACTACGCGGTCGAAGCCAGTGTCTTCTTTAAAGGCATACAGGCCGTTGTCCAAACGCTTTGGCTTGGCCAGCTTACCGTTGGCGCGAATGGTGATGTCGCCGTCTTGCAGTTCCGATACGTCTTCGATGATCTCGGTATCAAGGAAGTCGTTGTACTTACTGCCCAAATCGCCCGCTCGAATCGAAACGGGCACTTTCTGCGTAAGGCCTGCGCCTAGGGAATCGGTTCGGGCAACAATGATGCCGTTGTCGATGCCCAACTCTAGGAAGGCATAGCGCACCGCGTTAATTTTTGACACGAAGTCTTCGTGGGGCACAGTGACCTTGCCGGCTTGGTGTCCGCACTGTTTCGCGTCTGATACTTGGTTTTCAATCTGAATGGCGCAGGCGCCTGCTTCGATCATGCGCTTGGCCAGCAGGTAGGTGGCTTCTTCGTTACCGAAACCGGCGTCGATGTCGGCAATAATCGGCACCACATGGGTCTCGTAGCTGTCGATGCGGGCGACAATTGAGTCGACGTCGCCACCGCTGGCGCGGGCTTCGTCCAATTCGACAAACATATGGCGTAGCTCGCGAGCATCGGCTTGCTTGAGGAAGGTATAAATTTCTTCAATCAAACCAGATACCGTGGTCTTTTCGTGCATGCTCTGATCGGGTAGCGGACCAAACTGTGAGCGCAGCGCGGCAACCATCCAGCCAGACAGGTAAATGTAGCTGCGGTCGGTAGTTTGCTGATGTTTCTTCACGCTCATCATCACTTGCTGGGCGACGAAGCCGTGCCAGCAGCCGAGCGACTGGGTGTACTTGCTCGAGTCAGCGTCGTAGTTCGCCATATCGCGGCGCATGATATCCGCCGTGTACTGAGCGATTTCCAAGCCCGGCTTAAAACGGTTTTGCAGTTGCATGCGCACTGCGTATTCAGCGTTGATGGCGCTCCATTCTTGCTTTGCTCCAATGGTTTGGCGCGTTTGTTCAATAAGGTCCAAATAGGATGACATGGGGGATCCTCGGTTGTTTTTCACGGGTCGGTTATGGCGCCGCAGCGACTGAAATAGCGCACTGAGCAATAAACGCGCAGGACTCTAACTGCGCGCCTTGCAGAGTTAAACGGAATAACTGACAAGCAATATATTCTTAGCAGGAAACGCCCACGACGAGTAGGCTGCCCGCGAACTAGGATGCAATCCTTAGACGTCAGGCTATGGCAAACGCCAATTCGCCAAGGGCGCCGAAATCTACGCGGTAGCTACCGGGGTTACCCGGGTGCATGTTGCCTATGGAGCCAGTCATCAGGATGTGGCTAGCGCGCAACTCATAGCCTCGGGCAAGCAGGGTGTTAATCAACCATGCCAATGCCTGACGTTGGCTGCCCATGACTGAACCCGCGCTGGCACTGTGCAGCACTTGCTCTTTGGCCTCTCCACCTTCCGCGCCGTCGCTCTGGCGCACGAGCGTAATGGTCAGTTCGTCAAGATCTAAATGCTCTGGTGCGATGGCGTTAGCGGCGGCAATGCAGCCGTAGGAGGCCGAGTTACTGGCGACTAAATCAACACTGTTCGGGCGCTGCTGTAGGTCGGGAGCGGCGAGTTCGATCATGCCGCGGCAGCTGTCGATCACGTCGAAAACGTTTGCCGCTTGCACTGGCGCCGTGATGGTCTGGCTGAGACAGAAGCCAAGCTCGGTTTCTAGCAGTATTGGCCGGTCGGCGGTAATGCTCAGAGGCGAGTTTGAAGCAGCTGCGTCGGGCGTTGCTGCGCTGTAGGCCTGGCGTGCGAACAGTGCGCCGACAATGGGTTCGTCAATGCCCATGGCTTGTTGCGCGGGTAGTGCGGTGAGCGCTGCTTTATAACCAAGGAGGCTGCCCCAGCCGCCGTGGGCTTGCAGCTTGCTAATGAGCTGGTCCTGCAGCGCGTAGGCTGCTTCGAGGCCAATATCGGGCTGGCTTAGGCTGATGTTTGCCACGGCTTGTCCGCCTAAGACACAGTTCAATGTGCTGTCTAGCCACTGATCGTTACCTGCACTGCTCATGGTCACCCCTCTTTTTTTGCGAAATGTGCGGGCCAGCAAATCCCTCAAGGTTAAAACTTGCCGCGCATAGGCTAGTATCCAGTGCTCGGGCCGTCGGCACAAATTTGTCGCCGCAGGCACCTTTGTTACTGATGCCTAGAGAAAGCTACTATGTCGGACGCGTCGCCTAGCCGGGCAAGCAAACTGCTGAAAGTCTTGGATTTAAAACAGATCGAAGAAAACCTCTACCAAGGCCAGAACGAGACCGAAAATGGTGCGCGCCTGTTTGGTGGTCAGGTCTTAGCCCAAGCTTCCGCTGCGGCTTATCGCACGGTAGACACGGTGCATTTGCATTCCTTGCACGCCTATTTTCTGCGCCCTGGCCGAGTCGACCGGCCGGTACTTTACGAGGTCGAGCGGGTCCGCGATGGGCGCTCGTTTAGCACCCGCCGGGTTGTCGCCATTCAAAACGGTCAGGCCATTTTCAACATGGATGCGTCTTTTCAGCAGGATGAAATTGGCCTTGAGCACAGCACGCCAATGCCCAATGTGCCGCCGCCGGCAGAGTTGCGCGAAGATGTTGAGGTTGCCCGGGAACTGGGTGGGCCGAAGGCCGATCCGCGTATGAGTCCCATGGCCAAGGTCGACCGGCCGTTTCACCTGCGTTCGGTGTTTGAGCTTGGTAGCGCGGCTTGGGGTGAGAACCGCTTTTGGAACCCCACCTGGATCAAGTTTCGTGAGGCCGTTTGCTTACCCAGCGAAGTGGGCAACAGCGCAGTGAATGCGCAAACCGAGGCGTTTCGGCTGCAGGCGTTGGCGCGCTGCTTAGTTGCCTACGCCTCGGACATGGGCCTGGTCAGCACCGCCGTGATGCCGCATCAGTCCTCGGTGAACCGCCGTGATCTGCAAATGGCAAGCTTAGATCATAGCCTGTGGATACACCGCAGTGTCTGCCTCGACCAGTGGCTGTTGTTGCATAAGCGAACCTCTACCGCCCATGGCTCCCGCGGCATGGTGCATGCGGAGTTTTTTTCTCAAAGCGGACGACTGGTAGCCTCGATGACCCAAGAAGGTCTGCTGCGTCATCGCCGCGACAGTGCGTAACGCGGATTGGTCTCGCTGGGTTGTGTTACTGCACCGGGGTAAAAGCGATCGCCTGTTGCTGCATGGCGCTGGCCAGCGCTGCCAAGGTTTGGTCGTCTAATGCAATATGGGTTGCATCGGCTACGGCTTGATCCCATGTCGGGTCTAAGGCGTGCCACTGGTGTTGGTGCAAAATTTGGTTCCAAGCGTGAAAACGAAAGCCCGGTGTGGGCAGGGCACTGTAGGCCACGCCATAAACCGTGCGGCTAGGAATCCCCTGACTTCGGGCCAGCGTGGTCAGCAGATCAGCGAAGTCCACACACTCACCGCGGCCGCTGGCAATGGCGTTCAGCACCGAGCCTGCTGGCTGGTTTGCTGCGTAAAGTAACTGGCTGCGGGTCAGGTCGATCAGTTGCTGGGCCAGTGCTGGCGTTTGGTCATGGTGTTTCTCATGCCGCTGTTGCTGCTGCTTTAGTACTTGGCGAATTGTTGGGTGACCTACTGGCAAGGTCAGCGATGCCTGTAAAAAGCGCAGCGCTGTGCCCGCAGCAGCCGGGATGGGTTGTTGGTCCGCACTGAGCGTTCGGGGCAATCCCAACTGCGCCAGTGTGCGTGGTCCCTGGGGTGTTAGGGCGAGGGTTAGGCTCTGCATGGTTCGAGGCTGGCTAAGATCTTGCGTTAGCGGTGCAACCGCTGCGCTGGCCGACCACTGGGCAGGCTGGTTCGCGGTCAGCCTTTGCAGAGTTTCGCTGTCTTGGTCGGTGAGCTGGAAGTTGAACTGGTGTGGTGCCGAGAAGCGTATCAGGCGGCGTCTGGTGTCCAGTTCGGTAATGCTGTTATCGGCTTTTGACGTCAGCCGATAGCCTGTGCTGCTGCGGTCGCTGAGTTGCTGCTCCCGTTCGCTGACTTGCAGGGTTTGCAAATCGAGGTAGCGGCTGCGCAGCAAGCCGTTTAGCTCGGCATCTGGCGTGAGCTGCTTTTCTAAACTGAGTTGATCGTTCAAGCCGAATTGCCACGACAGTGCCCGTTGCTCGACGTTGGCGCCACGCTGCACGGTGGCGCGATAGCCGTCATCGGCTGCGTCAAGGTTGACCTGTTGGTGCTGATCTTGCCGTTGCTCTGCAAGGCTGGCGCTGAGTAAGGCATAGGGCGGCGTGGCGGCAAAGGTCAGCTGCTGGCGCGTTTCGAACGCCGGTGCGTTGAGCAGGTTGATGTGCAATTGCTGCTGCATTACCCAGTTACCAGCAGCGTCTTTGCGCGTTTGAGTGCGCAAAAAGCCAACCCCTTGGCCTTGCTGCTGCACCGTGTACACGCGCTCGCCCTGCAGATCGCGCATCAGCGTTGCAAGGTCATCGCCTGTCAGCCTGACCTGCAGCCAGAACAATACGCTGGCGGTAAGCAGGGCGATGAACACGGTGGTTAGGTGGTTTGGCACGGTCTCCCTTGTGCAGACGAGTACAGACTGATTTCGACCCAGTTCATGTTGCCCCGCCAAACCCTAAATTTGTCGCGGCAAACATGGTTTTTCCGGCGCTGACCTTTCACAATTGCAGTCAGCAGGCCAAGCGCCTTATTTTTTTCATACCCAAGGTAGCAATGGACAACGAAACCACTGACTTTATTCGGCAACGCATCGAGGCGGATCTTGCCAACAACGCGTTAGCCAAGGGCGTTATTACGCGCTTTCCGCCAGAACCCAACGGATTCTTGCATATTGGTCATGCGAAAAGCATCTGTTTGAACTTTGGCGTTGCCCAGCAGTATGGGGGCGAGACCTACCTGCGTTTTGATGACACGAATCCGGTGAAAGAAAGTAACGAATACGTCGAGTCCATTCAGCGCGATGTGGCTTGGCTGGGTTTTCAGTGGAAGACAATGACTCATGCGTCGGATTATTTCGAGCAAATCTTCAGCTATGCCCAAGCGCTGATGCGCGATGGCAAAGCCTATGTGTGTTCGCTTGACCCGGAACAAATGCGCGCGAGCCGTGGCACGCTTACTGAAGCGGGCAAAAACAGCCCCTATCGGGATCGCAGTATTGAGGAAAATCTCGACCTCTTTCAGCGTATGCGCGCGGGTGAATTTCCTGACGGCACTCATGTGGCGCGGCTGAAAATTGATATGGCGGCGGCGAATTTGAACATGCGCGACCCGGTCATTTACCGCATTCGCCACGCCACTCATCAGCGCACGGGTGATGCATGGTGTATTTACCCCATGTACGACTTCACCCACGGCATTTGTGACGCCATTGAGCACATTTCCCACTCGCTGTGCACGCTGGAGTTTGCCGACCACCGGCCGCTTTATGACTGGGTGCTGGAGAACATAGGCATTAACTATCATCCGCCACAAATCGAATTCTCGCGCTTGGGGCTGGAATATACGGTGATGAGTAAGCGTTTGTTGCACCGCTTGGTGGACGAAAACTTGGTCAACGGCTGGGATGATCCGCGGATGCCGACCTTGGCAGGTTTGCGTCGTCGCGGCGTGCCAGCCAGTGCCATACGCGAGTTTTGTCAGCGTATTGGCGTTACCAAACAAGACAATGTGATCGAGATGAACCTGCTGGATTTTTGCATTCGGCAAGAACTGGAAGCCACCGCGCCGCGCGGCATGGCAGTACTGCAGCCGCTCAAGGTGGTTGTTTCCAACTACAGCGGCAGCGAAACCTTGGACGGCCCGTGGCATGCGCAGAACGAAGCCTTGGGCAGGCGAGAACTGCCGTTTAGCAAGGAGATTTACATCGAGCGCGAAGACTTCGCCAAGCAGCCACCGCCAAAGTGGAAGCGACTGTCACCGGGCGCCATGGTGCGTTTGCGTTATGCCTACATCATTCGCTGCGACGAGGTGATCGAAGACGCCGAGGGTAATGTGGTGCAGCTTAACTGCACCTACTTTGCCGATTCTAAAAGTGGCCAGGATACCTCGGGCCTCAAGCCTAAGGGTGTGGTGCACTGGGTCGATGCCGATGCTGGCGTGCCGATACAGGTGATGGACTATGGTCGCTTGTTCAAGGTACCTAACCCATCGGCGCAAACCTTCTTAGACGATATCGATAGCGATTCTTTAACGGTACTAGAGGCAATTGCGGAGCCGGCGATTATGCAGCACGGTGCCGAGCGTTTTCAGTTCGAGCGTCAGGGTTACTTTTATAAGGACCAAGACGCCGAGGGCAGTGTCGCCGTGTTTAACAAAACCGTTAGTCTGCGCGAAGGCTTTTAGGCGGCTGCCATGCTACCTACGACGGTTACGGTGATGGAAGTCAGTCCGCGTGACGGGCTGCAAAACGAAGATGTGCTGGTCAGCACTGAGCAAAAACTGCAGCTGATCGATCATGCCTTGGCCGCCGGCAGCCGTCGCATTGAAGTCACCAGTTTTGTGCATCCCGAGCGTGTGCCGCAAATGGCAGATGCCGAGGCCGTGTGCGCGGGTCTGCCGCAGCGCGGCGATGTGCGCTACACGGGTCTTGTTCTTAACGAGCGCGGCTACCGTCGCTTGCGTGAAACCTGCCTTGATGAGGCGGGTTTGGTGGTGCCGGTGAGTGATACTTTCGGTGAGCGCAATCAGGGCCAGCGGGTGGCGGATGCTGTGGCCATGGCCCGTGAGGTTATTCAAGACGGCAAGCAAACCAATTTCCCCGTGCAGGTTACCTTGGCTGTGGCTTTCGGTTGTCCCTTTGAAGGTCAGGTGCCCTTGGCCAATGTACTGGCGGCGGCAGAGGCGCTGCTTGAGGCAGGCCCCGTGGAGATTGCCTTGGCTGACACCATCGGCGTCGGTGTGCCCTGGCAGGTGCAGCAAACCTTCGCCGCGCTGGGCCAGCTTGCCGGTGACATTCCCATGCGTGCGCATTTTCATGACACCCGCAACACCGGCATTGGCAACGCCTTTGCCAGCTTGCTGGCTGGAGTGGCGACCTTGGATGCGAGCATTGGTGGCATCGGCGGCTGTCCGTTTGCGCCCAACGCCAGCGGCAACGTTGCCACCGAAGATTTGGTGTACATGCTCAATCGCAGCGATGTAAATCACGACTTAGCCATGCCAGCGCTGTTAGATGCCGCCGCGTGGCTTGAGCCAATCTTGGGTAAGCGGTTACCTTCCATGCTGTTAAAGGCTGGCGATTGGCCGGCCGTGCTGGCAACTTGATACCGACAGCGCATGCGGGGTTAGCACCGCCGTGTGAATCCCGCAGCCCGTAGCCAAGGACAAACCGATGACTGCAACAGACGCTGATTTTTTTGGTCATCCCATGGGCCTGCGAACCTTGTTTCTTACCGAGATGTGGGAGCGGATGTCCTACTACGGTATGCGCGCCTTGTTGGTGCTGTACATGACCGGGGCAGTAAGCACCGCAAACGCCGGCCTTGGCATGAGTCAACTGGAAGCTCAGGCCATCTACGGCATCTACGTTGGCATGGTGTATTTTTTAGCGGTACCCGGCGGCTGGCTGGCAGATAACCTGCTGGGCCATCAGCGCGCTGTACTCTACGGGGCGATCATTATTGCCTTGGGCCATCTCACCTTGGCGGTGCCGATTGAATCCGGACTGTTTTTTGGTTTGGGCTTGGTGGCCATCGGCACCGGGCTATTGAAAAGCAACATTTCGACCATTGTGGGCAAGCTCTACGCCGACGATGACCCGCGCCGCGACGCCGGCTTCACCATCTTTTATATGTCGATCAATATTGGCTCCATGGTCGGCTTCGCGATTTGTGGCTATCTGGGCGAGAAGATCGGCTGGCACTGGGGCTTTGGTGCCGCCGGTGTGGGTATGCTGTTCGGAGTTTTGCAGTATGTGCGCAGCCGTCATTTGCTCGGCGAGGCAGGCCTTGCGCCAAATGCCATGCCGGATACGACCCGCAATACCTATCGACAGTGGGCTCTGGGTGCCGCTGTGCTGGCAGCCGTGCTGGTGGTGTTGTTCGGCACCGAGGTTATCGACGTCAAGGCCAGCGTGTTTGCGGAGAATTTTGCTTACTTCCTGACAACGATTGCCGGCATCTACTTTGTCTATCTCTATGCCTTTGCCGGACTCAACGCGGCGCAACGCAAGAATGTGTTGCTACTGTTTTTGCTGTTTGTTGCAGCCGCTGCTTTTTGGTCCGGTTTTGATCAATCGGGCGGTTCGTTGAATCTGTTCGCCCGGGACTATACCGACCTCAACTTCATGGGCTTCGATATGCCGGTGTCTTGGGTGCAGTTCTTTAATCCAATTTATGT
>JAACDW010000006.1 GCA_009936775.1 Pseudomonadota bacterium | reverse complement strand
TGTTTTGTTTTGTTTTGGTGTGTATTGCAACTGCGACAACACGCAGGGGTGTGCAGTCGGTCCGCTCACAGCGGCGGCGCGAGTATGTGATAGCGCAGGCCAAAAGCAAGCATTTGCAAGAGAAAAAGCGGAAAAAACGTAACAAATTTTGGGTTCACACCCTATTTGAGTAATTTGGTAACGCAGGCGCGAAGAGGCGCACCAAATTGATCAGGCCCCTAAAATGGTGTGCTCGTAGAGATCCAATACCCTTATAGCATCAATGTCTACGCAGACATTGGCGGCTGGAATATCCGACCAGTGGTCTTCCTGGTACTCCCGGGCGGGCTCTCTGTTCAAGATGGTTTCCCCCTTTGCGATACCGTTGGTAACAACTCTTACAGGTCCTGTCCGGACGCGGAATAGTTCTGGCGCGATGGCGTAAGCGACCGCAGAGGCGTCATGCATAGGGAAGCCTGCGGTGTAGCCGATAGAGGCATAAAAGCTGTTGTAGAACTCGGAGATTCGGCCAATAAATTGGCAGGCGGCATCGCCGCTATGGCGGATTCTTGCTTGGCGTTGTGGGTCGACAACGCAAAGCATGGTCACATCTAAGCCGACAAAAGTTTTTTGCCAAGCGGCTAGGCATACTGCGTCAGCGGCGTCAGGATCGCCATAGATGTTGGCCTCAGCGCAGGGAGATACGTTGCCACGGAACTGATTTTCACCAAAAGCCCCACCCATAATGACCACCTCCTTGGTCAAGGTTGCCAGCTCTGGGGCGATAGCCAGTGCCCGGGCTAAGTTGGTTAGGCGGCCCAGCGCGATAATGGTAATCTCATGTGGGTTGGCCCTAATGGTGTCGACAATAAAGTGTTCAGCCTCGGTGCTGTCAGCAATAGCATCGCCCGGAACTTCGCCGGTATCCGCCATCCCATCATCGCCATGAACAAACGTTGGATAGGGTAACTCAACCGCATTGAGAGGCAGGCCTGCACCCTGATGGACTGGTGCATCAATGGCGAAAACATGCTTCAGGTGCAGGGTGTTAGCCGTGGTGTGGTCGATGTCCGCATTACCGTGGACGGTGGTAATGCCTAGTATCTCTAGGTCCTTGCTGCGCTGCGCGAGCAAGATGGCCATGGCGTCGTCGATACCGGGGTCGCAGTCGATGATTACTTTTTTCAAAACTTCTCGGTGTTGCTAGGTGGTTGGTCAGGGCGGATGGGTCAGTGCCGCCGTGCTATGTTGCAATCAAATGCTCGACGACTCAATGCGCAAATCGCCAGCGATCGCTGTCGCAGGCTCGTGGTACATGCCATACAAGATAAAGCCCGCTGGGTTGCCGAGGTCGGCCATCATGACGCGTATGTAGGCGCTCGGCTTGGTCATGATTTTCTTGTTCTTGCTGATTCTGGCCATGGCTTCGGCGGCTTCGGCGGACGCGATGTCGCTGTAAGGCGTGAAAACAACCGCGTGGAGAAAATCGTCATAAGGGGTTTCAAACCCTGGTATTTCTGACCCTGTGGTGGCCGTACGGGCGCCGCGTTAGGGTGCTGCAGGCTCCCTGAGCCATGGCTTCACTTAGGCCAGCGGATACGGCACAGGCGCAAGCGCCATGCCCTCAAACCGCATGACCAAGGCCATTTCGCCCCCTCTCCCAGCACCGGCGATTACCCGCTGCCCGTCCTTGAGCATTGCATCGCCCTGAGCAGCGGGTTTTTGGTGAGGTGTGGCGCGGCGCTTTAGGCATTCGGTGCGCAAACGGTTGTCACCACACCAGCCATGTTAAATCTTCGCATGAGTGTTGCTCGCCCGATTTAGCCGGACACGGTCAAGGCTAAAGTTGCTCTGGCGCGAAGTTAAGCCCTAATGCAGGCATCAAGTTCGCGTATCCAGGCTGGTCGATTAAAGCCGCGCAAAGGTTAAACAGGGACCACATAGGCAAAAGAGCGAGAGGCAGGCACAAAAGAAAGGTATGCGCGCAGCTTATGTCAGCCGACACAGAGTGGCGATCGAGGCTGTTGTTGGCTAGCTGCGGAGCGGCAGGGAGTATACGGGATGCTCGAAAAATCACCGGGGTATGGGAGAGTTCGAGCACCCAGTATTAAACGCGGAGACTTCTGCGTTCCCCTACGACCTCAGGAGTTTTGTCTGCTTATTTCATGCCAATTTTGCGCAGCCCATTTTCTGCCCTTGCGCCGCGCCTTGCAGGGCGCTCGCGTTCCGGGTGCCAGCACTTATTTATCGTTAGGTAGGCAATCGCCTGCTAGTAATAATGCTCTGGTTTTGCCTTAAAACAGTGCGTGAGAGCGAGCGATGGCGCTGGTTTGCCCTGAAAAGAGGCAGCTCAAGCCACTTTTCACAGTCGCACGGCCCTGCCCTTGCTTGCTCGGGCGAGCTGATGCTGCGTCAAGTGCGCCTAGCGATGCAGTTTGATAAGGTCTTGAAGGGATTGAAAAGCAGCGACAGAAAACAAGAACAGAGAACAAGAAAAATGAAATATCTACTGGTTAGCGCCGCACTTTTGCTACTCAGTCAATTTGCGTTGGCTGATCATCATGAAAGCTCCATCGTCGCCCAACAGATTGCCGCCGCGAAAACGTTTTTTGCGCTGGATACTCCGCCTGCTGAAGCAGATGCACTGCTACACGACGATTTTGAGTTCGTTTTTATGGGTAGGGCAAAGATCTCCAATGTGGTCTACACAAAGGCAACGTTTCGCTCAGTGTTTATGCAGCAAGTATTCGGCCCCCTAGTGCCTCAGGGTTTCAAGAAAATTGAGTTCACCCATGCCTTTGGCGATGTCGACAACGTGGCTTTGATGGCCGAGGGAGATGCTGAAGGCATTAACGGTCGCTACAACAACAGCTATGCGCTTATTCTTCGCTTCAAAGACGGCAAGATTCACCGCTTGAACGAATACGCCAGCGACCTGCTGGTGGAAACCGCACTTTACAAACAACAACTGATGCCAATGGATTAGGGTCAGCCAGCAGTTAGTGTTCTGACCAAGTCCATCATCACCGCAGTTGCACTGATCGAACTGCCGATCATGATGGCTCGGTCGCCCCACTGTACGCCAACAAACACCCAGCCTGCAGCGCTGATCACATAGGCGATTTGGCCTTGCAGCCCAAGGCCTGCAGACATCAGAAAGATGCCGCTGACAGACAGGAAAGTTGCCACCCACTTGATGTACCAGTCGATGGTGCCTACCGGGGTGGTGGATTTCAGGTCATCGTTTTCAGCCTGCAGTTCGCGAAGTTCATCAATAAGGCGCTTTTTTTCGGTCGCCAGTTCCACCGCCAACTGACTGGCTCGGCTGTTGCGCACGGGCGGCGTCGCGTACTGATCGGTGATGTAGGACACGTCCGTGTTTAGCTCTGGTTCTCTTGGGCTCATTGGCATACCCCGTCGACAAAAGTAAGGCGTAAGTTGGTAATTGTTGTTTTCTCACACCCCTCAATGAAGCTGTTATTGGCGTGAAAAGAGGGCGCATCATCCGCCGATTTTGCGCCCAGTCAACGATTTTTTTTGATCTAAAAAGAATATTTAAAACAGTTACTTAGCAGTTATTTAGAGTGCTTAGCTTTTGCTCTTAAATTGCGCTCTTGGGAACGCTCATTAAGGCCTAGAGTGCTCGGGGTAGAAAGGGTTCTGTCAAGGGCGTCAGCATACGGCCATTGCACTGGCGCCTTTTTGGCCAATGCAAATTCAGGATTTTACGCGCCCAGCTCGCGCGGGTGCAGATTGCAGCTTTGTGCCGCATGGCAGAACAGCCAAAAGTTGTTTCGAGTATGAAACTTTAGATGACTAACCTTTGGCCCTAGGTCAAATCTGTGATCTGCTCGGCAGGGAAGGAGAGGTTCCACTGTCCTCGAATGCGGTCCATGGTGCGCATCAGTGCAAGACTGTCATCTAGCGGCATGGTCGCACTCTCGGTCTTGCCTGCAAGTAAACAGTCGATGACCTCTTGGGCTTCAAATTGATAGCCATTGCCCGGGTAGGGCTTATGCATCAGTTCCGGCTCCTGTCCTGTACGATAGATGGTCAGTTCTTGGCCGCGCCAGAATTGTTTGGGTAAGTGAACTCTGCCCCGCGTACCGTATACCCAGGCACTCATAGAGGTCTGGGTGCGTAGGGCAGATGCGAGCACGCTCAGCGCGCCACCCTTGTGTCGCAACAGGTAGCCGGACTGTTCGTCGACCCCCGAAGAGCCCAAGCTCGCAAGACTCGCAATGTCTTCTGGCTCGCCGAGCAACAGTGACGCAAATGCCAGCGGGTAAATGCCAATATCCAGCAGCGCACCGCCAGCCAGCGCCGGATCGAACAGCCTGCTGCTTGGGTCGAAGGGCGCGCGGAAACCAAAGTCCGCCTGAATCATACGCACTTCGCCAATGACACCAGCATCGACGCGCGCCTGCAGCTCTGCGATGAGCGGGATGAAGCGCATCCACATGGCCTCCATCAAGAAGACCTTGGCTTGGCGTGCCTGAGCTATCATTTGTGTCACTTGCGCGGTGTTCAGCGCAAAGGGTTTTTCGCATAGCACCGCCTTGCCAGCCTTGAGACACGAAAGTGTGTTCGCAAAATGCGCAGTATGCGGTGTGGCGATATACACCACGTCAATATCAGGATCGTTGACCAGCCCAGCATAGTCGCCATAGGCACGTGCTGCGCCAAAGGTCTCGGCGAATTGGTCAGCGCTGCCTTGGTTGCGCGAGCCGACGCCAAGCAGGAGGCCGTTGTTGACCAGAGCAAGCGCCTTAGCGAACTCCGCTGCAATCATGCCGGTGCCAAGAATGCCCCAGCGAATTGGCGCGGTGTAACGGCTTGTCTGATCCGGCATAAGTGGCTTCCTCAGGTATCAGTTGAAAGACGAAATAATGTTACCCTTACTCAGACGCCAGCGAGGTTGCCAAATCCCATGCAGGCCGAGTCGTTAATCGTATGGTTAGAACAATATGTCGCAAATGTCACTTGAGGAAGCCGTGCGGGAGCGTCGCTCGGTCCGAGGTTTTTTAGACCGTCCGGTTCCACAGCAGGTGTTGGACAAAGTTTTTGATATTGCGCGCTGGTCGCCGTCGGGTACCAACATGCAGCCATGGCAGACTTTTGTCGCTTCTGGTGCTCTGCGCGACAGCCTGCGCGAGCAGATGATCGAGCGCGTCCGTACCAAGGTTGCTCCCAGCCAAGACCACAAAGAGCCAAAGCGGGAAATAGGCGCACGGTACAAAGACCGTCGCCGCGAATGCGCGGCGGTACTGTATCGGGCCATGGATATCGAATGGGCAGACAAGCCGGCCCGTGCCGCAGCCAGCTTCCGTAACTTTGAGTTATTTGACGCCCCCCATGTGGCCTTCCTATGCATGGACGAGGGTTTTGGTCTCGGCAGTGCGTGGGATGTAGGCATGTATGCGCAAACACTGATGCTGGCGATGACTGCCAACGGATTAGCTTCCTGTGCTCAGGGCACCATGGGGCATCACCCGGATTTGGTGCGCGCCGCCTTTGGCCTCGGGCCTGAGGTGAAGGTGCTGTTTGGTATCAGCTTTGGTTATGAAGACACCACCATGCAGGTGAACAAAGCGTATACCGAGCGCGCGCCGCTGCACGAGACAGTGACTTTCAAAAACGCTTAGAGCGGCAACCCGAAGGCTATT
>JAACDW010000261.1 GCA_009936775.1 Pseudomonadota bacterium | reverse complement strand
TGCCGGTTGCGAACACTCTGCACTCTACCTTAGATCGCTGGCGATACCCGTCAACACTGTTTGCAGCGCCTGACCACCTGGCTCTTGTGCAGGCAGTTGGTCAACAAAGGCGAGTAACTTTTTGCGTAGACGTCGGTCCTTGCGCCCAGCCTCAATATGGCTCTGCGCTTGTTCGAGCGTCGATCTTAGATTTGCTAGCACTGTAGTGTCACCACCGCGGCGAAGCATCTGATCTACGTAGGCAAGTGCGACCTGTGGGTGAGCGGGCCAACTCACCGGAAACTGCTGTTGCGGGTTAAACAACTCGCCCTGATCGGCTAGGTTGCTGGCAGCAATTTCACTGGCGGAAAGGTATTCACTGGGCAGCAGTTCGAAAACATCTAAGCCACGAACGATTTCAGTAGCGTAGATCAAGCCGTCGTACCAATAGGTTGACCAGTATCCGCCGGTAATCAATTCCTTAGCGTCAATGGGTCCACGGTCAAAGTAAGCTATCTCAAGCGGTTGCGAGGAATCGGTAAAGTCGATCAACGACATGCCACCTTGATACCAAGCCTGAACAAAAATATCTCTGCCGGGCACCGGCACAATGGCGCCGTTATGGGCTACACAGTTTTCCTGTTCGAGTTGGGGCGCAGGAATTTTGAAGTAACTGCGGAATTCCATCTTGCCGTCAACAATGTCGTAAATGGCATCGGCACCCCAGTCCAGCGGATCAAAGGCTCGACAGCGCGGCCGACTGCCGCCGCCCCATTCGTCTGTAAACAGTACCTTTGTGCCATCGTTGTTGAAAGTGGCCGAGTGCCAGTAGGCAAAGCCGGAGTCAGCTACCACATCGAGGCGAGTCGGATTCAGAGGATCGCTGATATCAAACAATATGCCGTTGCCTGAACACGCTCCAGCCGCCAGATTCGCTGCTGGGAACACAGTAATATCGTGGCATTCGTCGGTGGGCCGCGTGTCTTGAGTTTCCTCGCCGTGATCGCCACCGCGCCACAGACCTGCCAAGGCACCAGTATTTTCATCCGCGAACACGGCCGGGCTGCTGACGATGCGCGCAGCCGCTGGATTGGCGACGGGTATTTCGACGACATCAATGCGGAACAGCGCAGTACGCGGATCGCCCGGTGACTCATCAAAACAGCTTTGCATTTCTTCGCGCTCGCGCACGCTCGAGGTGCCCGAGTTATAGACGATAATTTTGCCGTCCGCGCCGGGGCCTGAGACCACTGAGTGAGTATGCGAGCCACGGCAGGTTTGCACCGCTCCTACTTGTTTTGGCGCACGTAAATCGCTGATATCAAAGATGCGCAACCCACGGAACCGTTGTTCGCTGACGTCTTGGGCAACACCCTGCAAGCCACAGTCTAGACGCCCGCGAGTTTGCTCCACCGACATGATCAGCAGGTCACCGACGATGGACACATCGCCCTGTCCGCCGGGGCAGACAACGGAGCTGATGAGCTCAGGGGTGACGCGGTTCGCTAAGTCATAAACATTAAACCCATGGTAGTTACCGGCCACCATGGTCTGGCCAGCGAAAGCCATGTCGGTGTTGGAAAAGCTCATCAGAGGATAGCGCTTCTTGTCTCCGCCCTCCGTAGGCTTTGGCTTTTCCTCAGCACCCGCTGGACTGTCTGGCTGTTGATCTTGCTGTTTGGATGGGTCGGCTTCCGCACTACTGTCTGCGGGTGTTTTCGACTGCGCCGCCTCACCGGGATTACGCGGGTCGACGAACCCTGCTGGCTTGGTTTGAGAACTGACCACGCGCAGGTTTTTAATCGCAACACCGGCATCCGTCAGGCCCGGCGCCAATCCCGCACGGGGGTCTTCCGAAAGACCAACCAGCAATGCGTGCATACGTTCAATCTCAACCCGCTGATCGTTTTTCACATCGCCAGCAAACTCGAACAAGATCGGATCATAGGCGGAGCCGGGCTGATCGAGCAGGTCGTTGACCATATCGATGGCGCCTTCGTGGTGCGCGATCATCAGCTGCAAGAACAGTCGATCGAAGGCGGTGGACTCAGACGCAGCCAGTTCGGCCATTTGCTTCGGCGTCGCCATACCCTGCATGCCCAGATGCCGCGAGCGCTCTGCTTTCGAGTAGTGTGTCATAGCGTGCTTGGCTGAAGGCTGGCCCGCGGCGGCGTGCTCGGCACCATGCTGCATGGCCATATCTGGAAGCTCTGTCGCTTCATCGCGCTCGCGCAACCAGCCCTGCATGAAGTCGATTTCGTCGCTTTGTGAAGCCTCGATACGACCGGCGATCTCTGCCAGCTCCGCAAGATTGCTGCGCTCACCGACCAGCACCGCCATCTCCAACGCCTGCTGATGGTGCGGAATCATGCTTTGCATAAAGTTCACGTCTGCAGGCGAATAACTGGTGTCAGTAATCGCGACCGCCTCTGCAGGTGTCAGCAGCCGCCCGGGTTCGCCGGGTTGTCCGGGCTGCACGATGGGTGCCGCAGCCAGACTCTGCGGCGCATGTACCAGCGCTGTGAATGGCAAAATAAGACTCAGATGAACAACGCGTAACGCCAACAGACCATGAGTCAGAAAAGGCATTGGCATAGCGAACCTCGCTGTTGCAGGCTTGTGAATCCGTTGAACATTAGCAAATACAAAGCAATGCGTGGTCTAAATTTGGGGTAAAAACCATCACCGTCTAGATTTAGCATGCGCCCTACCCGGACGAAGACTGCTTTGAGCCAGTCCGGGCTAGCTATCCTTGGGTTAACCGGCGGCACCAGCCCAGCGAATAAGGCCAATGCCATAACCGTCTTGATAGGGGTCTGATACTAAAGGTGTAGTGTCCAGTGAACTGGCCACCAATTCCTCCCAAAGACGCGGCACTCCCCCAGACCAACTGGCGGTCTGCACGCCGTAAGCTCTGGCAAAATCTGGCTGTATGTCGTGCAGGGCAATAAGACCACCGCTGCGCACCAGTTGTGAATAGGTGTGATAATCCTGCTTCGCGCCTTCGTAGCTGTGGTCGCCGTCAATAAAGAGAAAATCTAACAACTCACCTTCAAGGTGTTGCTGTAGTCTGTTGAAGG
>JAACDW010000049.1 GCA_009936775.1 Pseudomonadota bacterium | reverse complement strand
GCATTGTGCGGCAACTTTTGTGTAGATGCACTAATCTAAACGGGGCTTAGATTTCACCAGTTTTCGACTTTTTCAGGACCCCAAAATCGTCTTATTGGGCGCTCACAACGGAAAAACTATGCTGAAGATCCTTTTGTCTGGCCTGTTGGTTGGGGCAAGCCTTGTGGCAATAACTCTGACGCTTAATCGCTACAAGAGCGGCAGCAGTACGTTCGCGGACATAATCTTGCAGACCCTGTGTATAGGTTGTGTCGCTGCTGGCTTGCTTGCCCTGTGGCTGTTTTGAACCTAGCGTTTAGTCATCAGTTTAGCCGCAGAATCTCATGACGGACATTTGTGTTTCGCCACATGCTTACAACTTTGCCGCATGCGTCACAGGATTGAGCATCCGCGAGGGTATGAGCCTCTCTACCATAGAGCAGTTGCGCGTCGCGTGGCAGCGCTACCAAATTCTATACTTCCCCGATCAGCCCCTGGCGCACCAGCAGCTTGAGCAGTTCAGCGAGGCCTTCGGGGCCTATGGACACGATCCCTTTGTCAGCGCCATTGAAGGCCACCAGCACATCCTAGAA
Organism: Pseudomonadota bacterium; assembly: GCA_009936775.1. Taxonomy (GTDB): domain Bacteria; phylum Pseudomonadota; class Gammaproteobacteria; order Pseudomonadales; family Azotimanducaceae; genus UBA4421. The sequence goes on along the minus strand of JAACDW010000049.1, from coordinate 9,970 downwards.
GTGCGCCGAGAGCCCGATGAAGACGTCGTGCCTTTTGGCAGCAGTTGGCACTCGGATTGGTCATTTCAGGCCGTACCGCCCAGTGCGACCATCCTGCACGCCAAAATAGTGCCCCCTATCGGCGGCGAGACCCATTTTGCTGACGGCATTCGAGCACTAGAGTCCTTGCCCACTGAGCTGCGCAAAGCCATTGAAGGCCGCAGAGCTGTTCACAGCGCGCGTAGGCCCTACAGTCATGAGGGCTATCGCGCTGGCGGCAAGCGCACCAGTATGAAAATCACCCCCAGTGAGGAGGCCTGGCAAACCCAAAGCCATCCGGTAATACGCACCCACCCCGAATCCGGCAGGCAAGCATTGTGGCTGAACCCGGTATATACCTTGGCCATCGAAGGCATGAGCGAGAAACAAAGTTCATGGCTGCTGCAGCGGCTTTTTGCGCATATGCTGCAGCCGACCTTTATTTACAAACACCACTGGTCAGAGAATATGCTGATCATGTGGGATAACCGCAGCGTTATGCACTGTGCCCAAGGCGGCTACGCCGGATACCGTCGCGTCATGCACCGCACAACGGTAGCGGGCACGGTACCGGAATAGGTCCGCCGCGTTATATTCTGGACTGAGTGAACCGGAGACTTACTATGGCAGTGTTTAGCTTGCACACCCAGCTTGCCGCTGATACCTCACTTATTGGTCGCCTGAGCGGCTGCCAACTCTTGCTGATGAACGACGCACGTTACCCATGGCTGATTTTGGTTCCGGAACAGGACGGCCTGCGCGAGTTGCACGAGCTTAATGACAAGGCATTCCATGCGGTAACTCTTGCCATCAAATCACTCAGTACGAGCCTGCAGACTCTCACCGCGGCGCCCAAGATGAATGTTGCCGCGCTGGGAAATCTTGTACCGCAGCTGCACATTCACATCATTGCCAGACGCCATGATGATGCGGCATGGCCCGGCCCGGTTTGGGGTGTCGGTGCTGCCGAACCCTACAGTGACGACGAGCGTTTGGTGCTGTTGGCTACTTTGAGAGAACAGTTGGACTTAGACGCCGCATAACACCCCATCGACACAGCCTATGGCTTGGGTATGTCGTTCATGAACATTGGCTGGTCGTAACCGCGCTGCACCGCTGGCCGGCCGGCAATTTGTTTGTACCATTGCCGTACCCGAGGAAAATCATCAAGGCTGATACTCTGCCATTCGAACCGCGACACCCAAGGCCATACCGCCATGTCGGCAATCGAATAGCTTCCAGACAAATACTCGGCCGCCTGCAGGCGGCCCTCAAGCACCCCATACAGGCGCCGGGCTTCTGCGTAGAACCGCTCCTCGGCATATACCGATTTGCCCGGATTGTATTTTTTAAAGTAGTGCACTTGTCCGAGCATTGGACCCAGACCACCCATCTGCCACATCAGCCATTGCAGGGTGGTGTAACGCTCGTCACCCCAAAATTCGCCGCTCTTATCTGCCAGATAAACCAAAATTGCGCCGGATTCCATTAATGTCTGACCTGTATCGCTATCGACCAGCGCGGGAATTTTATTGTTTGGCGATATGGCCAAAAACTGCGATGAGAATTGCGCCTGCTGTTGCAGGTTTACCGCATGACAACGGTAGGCCAGTCCCATCTCTTCTAACGCGATCGAGACCTTGCGGCCGTTTGGGGTGGGCCATGTGTACAAATCCAGCATCTGCTTTTACTCCCGTTGATTGCACAGAGCGTCTGTGACGCAATCGTTATTTGAAGCACACTACCCTCACTTCAACAAGCCAAGCGCAACATGCAAACCACCCAAGCGTACAAAATTCCCGGACCTGCAGGTGTTATTGAGCTGCAGCTGACGTTGCCGCAGCAGCAGATTGAACGCTTGGCCGTACTCTGTCACCCCCACCCATTATATGGCGGCAGCATGCACGACGGCGTGCTAGAAATCGCCGCAACTGCGTTATTGGCACAAGGCATTGGCGTAGTGCGCTTCAATTTTCGCGGCGTCGGCGACAGCCAAGGCATCAGCGGCCGTGGCACTGACGACGAGCGGCAGCAAGCCAGCTACAAGCCTGTGGAGATAGGTGACTTACTTGCGGTACTGGACTGGGTGAGCACCGAGCATCCATCAGCGAACGCGTTTGGCGTGGGTTACTCCTTTGGTGCCAACGTACTTTGGCAGTCGCAGCCATTGTGCGGTATGGAGCAGATGTTACTGATCGCGCCACCCACCGCAGCCATGGCTTTTGATGCCCACCCCACCGCCAAGGCGAAGCAGGTTGCGGCGGTTTGGTGCGCGGCTGACGACATTGTTGATCCGAAACGGTTCGACGCAGACCCTGAAGTAGCCTGCACCGAGCTTGCCGGTGGCGATCACTTTTTTTCCGGGCAGGCTTACGCTCTGACTGAGAGCGTAATCGCCTTCCTCAAGCAAGCCCAGAGCATCAATCGCGAATAAATCCCGACATGGCATCGAGCACCTGATTGGGCAACTCGGTAAACATCAGGTGCCCGCAACCAAGCAAATGCGCGACCTGACTATTTTGCAGCATTTCGGCCACCGCAATACCCGCTCTGGGCGGAGTCATCTTGTCTTCGTCGCCCGTAATAATGAGCGCTGGGGTGGCGATGGGCGGGTAATGTTCGGCGCTAAAAGTATTACAGGCAGAAAAGTCCTTGAAGTAGACATCATCGGCAACCCGCTCAAGTAAGCGCTCGCCCATATGCAAATTCGATGTTCCGGGATTTTCGCTCGCGCCTAGGAGGCTGCGCTGGCCATGGCTCCACGTGTTGGCCATATCAATGGCGGCATGATCATTATCTTGGGAGGCGTTGAGCAAGGCGTCAGAAACCGGCATAGGCGCCGAGGTGCCGAGCAGCACCAGCCTCTTCGCCAGGTTGGGATGCCGGGCTGCCAGGCTCAGGCAGATCAACGTGCCCATGCTATGACCGACCAGTACAACTTCAGATGCCTCAGCTGCGGTGGCCTCTATCAGGGCCAACAGCCAGTCAGCCATAGCATCTACATTGTCCAGCGCCGGTCCGTCGGACTTACCATGGCCGGGCAGGTCGATGGCCATTACACGATAGCCGTGGCGTGCAAAATACCGTGCAGGCATCACCCACACGGAGTGATCCATACCCGCACCATGGACGAAAAAAATTGCCGGTGCGTCCGCTACAGGGTCTCCGCTACCGCTGCTGAATCCAATATTTTTACCCTCTAACTGTATGTTCAAGACACTTTCTCCGATTGCCGGTCAGATTCGCTGGCGGCGTCTCGCTTATGCCATTTTTCCACCGCGCGCAGACCCGCTTTGAGATCGTTTATAAGGTCCTTGGCGTCCTCCAATCCAACGCTAAGGCGCACCAAGCCCGGGCCAATACCTGCGGCTAACAGGCTTGCCTCGTCAACCCGGTGATGGGTGGTACTGGCGGGGTGAATCACGAGGGATTTCGCGTCGCCTACATTTGCAAGATGCGAGAACACGTTCAGGTTCTCGATAAACAAGCGGCCCGCTTCACGACCGCCTTGGATTTCAAAACTGAACACTGCCCCGCAGCCCTTGGGCAGCATCTGCTGTGCCAGTTCGTAGTCCGGATGACTGGGCAACCCGGGGTAAGAGACAGAAGCCACCATGTCATGCTGTTGCAAGAATTGGGCAACTTACATGGCATTGGACACATGTTTTTGCATCCGCAAAGGCAGGGTTTCTAAGCCCTGCAATATCTGAAATGCCGTCATCGGAGCCATGCAGGCGCCGAAGTCGCGAATACCTTCCTTGCGCGCCCGGGTAATAAATGCGGCGGGACCAAATTCGTCGGCAAAGACCATGGTGTGAAAGCCATCATAGGGTTGGCTCATGGTGGGAAACTTGTCGCTGCTTTGCCAGTCGAAGGTACCCCCATCCACCACCACGCCACCGACAACCACACCGTGGCCGCTGAGAAACTTTGTCGCTGAGTGCACGACCAAGTCCGCACCCAGTTCGATAGGTTGGCACAGGTAGGGCGTGACAAAGGTGGCATCAATCAGCAGCGGCAAGTGGTTGGCATGGGCCAGTTCCGCAAGTTTGGGTATATCCAGCACCTCCAGACCGGGATTACCGAGCACCTCGCCAAACACCAGCTTGGTATTGGGTTGAATCGCATCCGCGAAGGCGCCCATCTCTCTGGGGTCGACAAAGGTTGTGGTGATACCGAAGCGCGACATGGTGTATTCGAGCAAATTATGCGTGCCGCCATACACCGAGCGCGACGACACAATATGGTCGCCAGCACTGAGGATAGTGGTAATGGCCAAGTGCAAGGCCGCCTGACCACTGGCGGTTACCACTGCACCAACACCATGATCCAGTGTCGCCATCCGTTCCTCTAACACCGCATTGGTGGGATTCGACAGTCGCGAGTAAACATGGCCGGCCCGTTCGATATTGAACAGCCCCACCGCCGTGTCTGAATCAGGGAAGACGAAGGCCGCGCTCTGATAAATTGGTGTGGCCCGCGCCCCCGTTGTCGGGTCCGGCACTTGTCCGGCATGGAGCGATAATGTGTCGAAACCCAGACGCTGGGGGCTTCGGTGTTTTGAGTCTGTCATACGCAATCCTTCTACTTCGAATCAAGTGTGCCCTGTAACCACAGCCCTGTCGTCAAACCCCTCATTTGTTCAGCAAATAGTAATTATTCATTGGGTTTTCAATGTTGAGCAATTGGAAATCTTTAAAGCCGCTGCGGGCTGTCATCGCGCGCGCTACCTGCTCAGTAAAACCCAATGTACCCAGGCCCGCGCCGTCAGCAGTCGACAGACCACTGTTCATACACACCGTTACCGAAAAGCCGTAGAGCAAGGCGGCAACAGGATGCTGGGCGAGATTGTCGGCAAAACTTTCAAAACCCTTGATGTCCTCACACAACCAGTAGCCGTCAGCGCGCAGCGCGGCAAAGATCTGTTCGATCAGATCCTGCGGATAGGGGGTATCGTGAATCACGTCGAAGGTTGTGATCAAATCAAAAGTTGCCGTCTTTGGCAGCGGCTCGCTCAGTGGGTTACACAACCGTACGTTGGTTACCCCAGCTTCAGCCAAATTGGCGCGCGCACGCGCCAAGGCCTGCTCGGATGTGTCGTAGCCTACAAAGGTGCTTCGTGGGTAGGCTTGGCCCAGCGCAATGGTTGCCAAACCACCACCGCAGCCTACGTCGGCAACGCTCGCCCCATCAGTGAGGCGCTCGTGCATACCGGGGATCTCTGGAATCATTTCGGTCACCAGCCGATGTTTCTTAGTGAAGGCCCCCATGCGCTCAATGCCACAGGCACAGCTTGGGCCATGGTCGTCGTAACTCATGCCAATGCCTGTACGAAATGCCTCCTCCAGCTTGCTTACCGCCGGGAAAACCGCCAGCGCCGAATCGAAGCCCCCCATCAAATAGGCTGGGCTGTCGGCATCTGCCAGCACCGCATACGCTTCCGCTGAAATGCAGAACAGCTCCTGCTCTGCCGAATACTCCAGCTGGCCAATACAGGTCTGTTGATGCAACCATTCGCGCACCCAGCGCTCGTGCAAATTCAGATGACTGGCCAAGTCTTGGCTGCTACAAGGCCCTATCTGGGCAAGCGCCCGATACAGGCCCAAGCGGTCGCCGAGGACTGTGATTGCACAGTTGAAGCTTGCCGCCACCATGCCGCTAGTCTGCTTTAGGAATAGGCCTAACTTATCTTCATCTATGGGCTGCATGCTCTGCTCCTCCGGTTTGTTTTTATCTGTCCACAACGGGTGTGGGTTAGCAGCGGACACGCTAATCTATCGGCAATCGAGTTAACAGAGGGTCGCAAGATGGTTGATTTTCCCGAGCCGCAAATGGTCGCGGTTAACGGCATTGAACTGGAAGTATTTAGCGCCGGTGCTGGAAAGCCTATTGTGCTGTGTCACGGCTGGCCAGAGCACGCGTTCTCTTGGCGTCATCAAGTGCAACCACTGGTGCAAGCTGGCTACCATGTCATTGTACCCAACCAGCGTGGTTACGGTCACTCAAGCAAGCCAGAGGCAGTCACCGACTACGATATAAACTACTTAACCGGTGATTTAATTGCCCTGCTCGACCACTTTGGTTATGCCGATGCCTGCTTCGTTGGCCACGATTGGGGCGCCATTATTGTCTGGAATCTGGCCATGATGTATCGCGACCGCGCATCTCATGTCATCAACCTCAGCGTGCCGTTTATGGAGCGCGGTCACTCAGAGTGGATTGGCTTCTGGGAAAAGATGCTGGGCCCAGATTTCTACATGGTGCACTTCAACCGCCAACCCGGTGTAGCCGACGAAATATTCGCCAAACACAGCAAACAGTTCTTGAACAACATGTACTGCACCAACCAATGGCTGCATCCAAAGCCAGAGCTGGGGCCTGGAATGACGATGATAAATATGGCACGCGACCCTGCCTTTGCCACCGGTGTTCCCGGCGACCCCATTATGAACGATGCGGAAATGCAGGTGTTTTTGGATGCCTTCGCCCTGTCGGGCTTTACCGGCGGCATTAACTGGTACCGCAACCTGAGCCGCAACTGGGAGATTATGGGGGCCTATGAGCAGCACATATATCAGCCTACCCTCGCCATCTTTGGCGAATATGACATGGTGCCCAAGTCCAAAACGCTAACTCAACGAGTCAGCAATCTTGAAGAAGTGGATTTTCCCTGCGGCCATTGGATCCAGCAAGAAAAGCCTGCGCAAACCAATGCGGTAATGCTCGATCGGTTGGCACGACATTATGCTTAGCGAGCGTCAAACAGGCGCTAGGCCAGCGCCTACATCGCCAGTGACGTCACTATTTGGTAGAGGGTAATCAAAACCAGCGACACGTTGGCGAGCATACCCAAGGCAAAGCCTAAGCCCCGATTTTTTTCGGGGTCTGTGTAGCCGCGAAAATACAGCATGCGACCGACCACGAAGACCAACCCAACGACTGCTGCCAAGGCGCCATTCGCATAGTAGCCGCAAGCATAAAGCGCAGGTAAAAAGACCACCAGCTGCTCTGTGGTGTTCTGATGCGCGCGAAAAACGCGTTCGAAATTCTCATGCCCAATGGTCGCCGGGGCTGGCACATTAAAGCGGCCGCGTGCGCGCCCAACTTCGATGGAAAACCACATGTATTCGATCAAGGCCAGCATTGCGACTAACGTTACGTATTCCATTTCCCTTCCCTTACTGTGTTATTGCGCGATCATAAAGGCACCAGAGGCTTGCGCCACCACAAAATCATCGGCTTGGCGAATCAGTAGGCCTGTCATTTGCGCAAGGCGCCCTTTGCGCTTCACACATCGGCCTTCCAAGCGAGTGGGCGTGCCCACCGGTAACTCTGAGCGATAGCGGATGTCGGCACGAGCAGTAAAGCAGCGCTCACCCTGCAGCCAGACCCAGTTCGCCATAACATCGTCTAGCAAGCTAAAGACAATGCCGCCGTGAGTCACTTGGTCATAACCCATATGGTCGGGCCCGGGTGTGAATTCGCCGCGACAAACATCGCCATCGAGCTGAAAGGTCACTCCTAACCCTTTTGGATTGGCGGGGCCGCAAACGAAGCATTGATTGCTGCCGCTAGCCAATTGCCCGGCGCGTTTATTTGCTAAATCCTGATCCATGTCTTTTCCTTTGCTGGTCATGCTCGCATGGGCTGCAATCCATCACCCTAAATGCGGAGAGTCCGTTATGATTGCCTTTTCGCTGGAGCAAAACGGTTTGGCCGTTGCAATCATCAATCTGCACAAACGACTTTTACCCTAGATGTTTACCACTTCTATCATCCGCGACGCCTTAGCGTCTTATCAACCACGCTTAGTCGAACCTAAGGCCGACACCCGTCAGGCTGCGGTGGCCATTATTCTACGCGAACATCCAGCGGACCATGACGCATCAGGCGCATTCGGCAAATATGGCGATGTGCTGTTTATTCAGCGAGCAGAACGCCAAGGCGATCCTTGGTCAGGGCAAATGGCCTTTCCCGGCGGGCATCGTGAAATCACAGACCCCAGTCTCAAGGCTGCCGCTATGCGCGAGACCGAAGAAGAAATCGGCCTCAGTCTGGCCGGGGCAGAGTATCTGGGGGCTTTAGATCACCAACAAGCCCAGCCCAGAGGCCGAGTACTGAATATGCTGATTGCCCCGCATGTTTTTATCACCAAGGACAGAGTGGACTTCCAGCCTAATCGCGAGGTTGCCGAGGTAGTGTGGGCGCCGCTGGCAACATTGGCGGGCAACACCTTACACGACACCCAAACCCTGCCGATGGCAGGCGCACCGGTTATTTTCAACGGCTACCGGCTCAGCGGCGGTCACTTCGTTTGGGGGCTAACCTATCGAATTTTGAAGACGTTTTTCTACGCCATCGACGCCCAATGGCAGCCGCCGCGGGAAATTGAATAGCCACCCGCGACACTTAGCGAGGAAAGGTTAGGCCCCGAAAATTGGCGATGGCAAGCCCGCTGGCCACACTGGTAAATGGGTCGTGCTCTACCACGCGCCCGCCGAAACGATCTTCAAGTAAGCCCTTGACAGCAGGTATCAGGCTAGAGCCTCCGGTGCCAAGTACGATATCTATATCACTGTGACGCATGCCCGCCTTAGCGACGGTCTCATCCACCGCTTGGGCGACACGCTGCAGCGGTTCAGCAATCAAACCCTCGAACTGGTGGCGGCTGAGATCAACCTGCAAATCGATTTCAGGCACATCGAGAGTGGCCTGCTGGTGCTGGGACAACTGCGCTTTGAGGGTTTTTATACGGGCGAAGATCAAATAGCTCAGATTATGCTGAATCACATCACGCAGGCGCTCAAACTTATGGGTGTTGTCTCCGCCGCTGGCAATGCGCTCCAGCACTGGGGTGGTATAGCGGTTTTGATTCAAGGTATAGGTGACTGCCCAGTTCACCAGCAGTTCCTCGAAGTCCTCAAACGGAAAGCGTGTTTCTATTTCACGATCGAAGCCCCGGCGGCGCCAAATCTCACCCTTGCCAAGTTCTGGAAAGAGCATTTCACGAAACAAAATCTGATCCAGATGATCGCCGCCTAGGCCAATGCCATGGGTGGCGATAACGGAAAAATTCTTGGCCTCGCAGCGCAGCACACAAAAATCCAGGGTGCCGCCACCAAAATCAAGGCACAACAGGGTTTCACCCTGAGCCTCAGCATTGCTGTGCAAAAAACTAACGGCGGCAGCAATAGGCTCTGGATAAAAGTGTTGGGCTTTCACGCCCGCATAACCAAAGGCTTCGCCCAACCGGCTCATTGCCAATTGATTGGAAAACTGATCCCGACCTTCAAAGTTCACCGGATAACCCAGATTGGCGCTGGCAATGGTGCCAACTTGCGCCTCCACACGCTGGCGAATGCGCAGCAGTAATGGGGTAATCAGCGCGACCAAGCGAAAGGGGTGATCGAATACCATTAAGCGTCGCACTGACTCGTCACCCAACAGGCGCTTGGTACCGCGAAATAGCCGACCTTGCAGACTGCTGTCGGTTACCGCCGCGCCGTAAATTTTTTCCGTAGCGGTATCGACCTCCCCGGGGCCACCATCGTCGCCGCTGCCCTCAACAAACTGACTGGTCTCACCAATAACCTCAGGCACCATTTCTACCGTGCGGCCAGTGTTATCGGCTATGTACTGGTCAACTGCGAGTTGACCGGTTTTTGCTCCAAGCGCCCGGTCAATGTAGGTTGCTGATGGAATAATGGCGTCATCTGTTTCGAGCTGCACCAGTGTTACTGATTCACCGTCAAAGATGGCTGCGGCAGAATTGCTGGTACCGAAGTCGATACCGATGCCGGGATTGGTCATTACAATAGCTCGGTCAGTGGTGCGGCGGCATCTTACCTGCGTCGTCGATACGCGCCAACCGAGGATCGTGCAGAAACCGAATCCTTACGCTCATCGGCGCTGTGTTGTGTATTCTCTTCGGCAGCAGCGCGAAACCGGATAG
>JAACDW010000260.1 GCA_009936775.1 Pseudomonadota bacterium | reverse complement strand
TGGGAATGGTTTGCATGGTCGCCGGCTGTGCGGATATTTCAGGTACACAACAGCAGTCACAGGGAAGTGCCAGGGTGTTGATCTGTTCCTTTGCCGATAAAAACAACTGTTCGAGGTGTTTGTCCGCACAGAGCAAGGTGACAAGTCTGCGCGACTGGTCATAGCAGATCTCCGGCACGGTACGGTGCTTAACTATGGCCGCATGCCTGCGCAGACGAATCAGCAAAGGCTTGTCGTTACTCAAAAAACGCAAAGCTCAGGCCTGCGCAGTGTGCGTTTACATGAGGTAAACCTTAAGGACCTGACTTACCAAAGACGTTCTTCGATTTACATGGGAGACAGCCCGCCATTACTCTCCCGAGAGGGTGGCAGGTGTCGGATAGCCTCGGAAGACAGTTTCGCAACGATGTTAGAAGCAGCGGCGCTGGTCCAAACCTACTCAGGGCCAGAGTAAAGGCGCCAAACTAACGCCTGACGATTGGTGCTGATAATTTCCGTTAGTCCTACAAACATTTGCGCCACACAGAAGAGGCTAAGTTTATGAATCCCACATTTCAGGATCCCAGCGTTATTGCGATGCAACGGGTCTTTATCTGTGTCCTCGCTGTTTCCCTAGTGGTCTGGCCTTTCTTCGTAAGCGGACGAGTGTCTATGTAATCACGGCTTTACCCTTGGTTGCCTGGGCTTCCCATTAAGTTGAGGAAGGTCTGCTGGCACCTTCCGTGCTTGGCTATTTCGGAGCGACAATTCTTTGTGTCGTCGGGCCAGCTACGCTTGTATTTGCTCTGGTGTTTCTAGTCATTAATGCAATGATTTTGGCAATGGGGTATTGCACATAGGCGTGGCGACGGTTCAAAGCGACGACAGCCCCAGCATGAATCTGGGGATTAAAGATACGAAAATGCGAGGTCCATCATGTGCCTATGTATGTACATCAAATAGCAGCAAGCGTACCTTTTTTTCCCACGACAACCTCCGTTTGTCTTGGGACGCGGAATTTGTCTCCTTTTAACCGAGCCAGCAAGCGAGAGAGACCATGGAAAAACTAGATGAGTACCGTGAAGCTGCACTCGCGCTGGCACTAGAAAGAGCCGATGTGAGGCTGCCTAATCGGTCAATCGAACACGCAAAAATTCTCGTTGAGACGATGATTCTCAATACCCGTAGCGATGAGGAAATTTATATCTACAGCGGTGACCTGCCAGAAGATGTTTATGGTCCATGGCTGCGGGGTGCACGAGCGCAACGGATCTCTATTTTAGTTGACGATGACAGCGGGCTAGGCTGGCTTGAGCCGTTGCGGGAGAGGCGCGGTAGCAGCTTTTCGGCCAAACGGATCAGTAAGCCGCGCTCCAATCATTTTCTTTGCACTTCAGGCGGTTTGTTCCGCTTTGAAACAGACACCAATTCTTATGAGGCAGAAGCAAGTTTCAACGAACCGGAAGTTGCCGACCACCTGATTGATGCGCACAACCGATACGCCTCCGACTAGTATTTATTAGCCGATTTCACCGTGCCAGTTTACGAAGTTATTGCAGTCCTTGTTGAGCTTTCCCTAGTGTTTTCGCTGGCACTTATGACCCGCGGTATTCTGCCTTTGCGTGAAATAACCGCTAAACACATAGGCAGGCTAAGAACGCTTGTGAAGTCTGAGGACTATTCAGGTGACGACAAACTGCCGGCTTCTTTGAGTTTTTCAATTAGCCTTTGGGTGTGGGTCGCGAAAATATTGCTTTACGTCCCCCACGCGTGTTTTGTGGTCGCTCTCCTGCTTTTAGGAGGAATGGTTTTTAGTCCGGCAACGGAGCTGGCTCGGTGGAGTCTGTTGGGCTTCGCAACAGCAGTCTTTGTCAGTTTGCTGTTATTCTCATTCCTAAACAGGAAAGCGTTGTACACCAGTAGTTCCCCCGTTCGAGCTGACGACTGACTGAAGGCTCTTCCCATACCTTTGTCGCCAAAGCGCCTCTCTGCCCGAGTTCAAAGAGCTTTTTTGTAAGCTGTCATATCTATGCCAAAAGCCTGATATCGCGCTTCCACGGCTGCTACCGTTTTATAGCTCCAATAGTCATGGCCCGGTGGTGGAAAACCGAGCACGGTGCGCTGATCTACACTGGCCTGTGCCATCAGCTTCTCCATCAGCCTATCGCTTTCATACATCGACCAAGACCAGCCTGAGTGCAGCACACCCAACCAGTCTCGAGCGGTTTTCGTAAAGGTGAGGTTTTGCACTAAACGCAGTGCGTCTTGCTTTACCGGGCGACCTCGATGCCACGTGTCGTGGCGATAAGAGAGCACAGACCCAAACTGGTACTTGGCAACCAGTTCCCTTGCATACAGGTGCTGTTGGCGAAACGCTGCAGCTGCTGGGTCACGCTCTGTCATGTAGGCTTCGGCTGCCTGTCGATCGTTGATGTAGTCTAAATCTCCGACTCCGGGTGTCTGCACAATTGGCCACGGGTAGGCGGGATCGTCCGGGCCGTTACGCGGCACGACTGCGGTGGCACCCTCACATTGTTCGTAATCGTTCAGATAAATAATCATCTCGACCGCTTCGGGACTTTCCCAAGGCGGCGGGTGTACTAGGCTATGGTTCGGATAGTCGCAGTGCATCCGCTGGTCCCGATTAGCCTCAGGGTCCTTGGAATCTGCCACCCCATACTTGGGCCAAAGATCGGATTGAGTAAGCCGCAGTTGCCAAATCGGCAGGTTCAACAGGTCGGCAACAGCCTGCAGTAAGGCAGGATGCAGGGTGATCGAGTTAAAGGCTGCCGACCGCGAGGGGAAGACAAATTTTTGGCTGCTGCTGAAATCAAAATACTGTTCGGAGGCTGCGCTGTTTGGTTCTGGGTAGAAAGCCAGTGCGTCCTCTTTCAGGGTTTGCAGAAGCGCTCGAGGCAATAGGTCGTGGACCAAGGCAAACCCCCTGTCGCGCCAGCTGCTGATGTGTGCATCGTCCAAGCGGGCGTTAGTCAGGCCCTCTGATTGCATATAGTTTATGGGTTGGTTGGACATAGATCGCTCCGCTAGGCCATCTTCTGGTACCTGCCACCAATGGCAAAGCCGCCGACAAGCCTACCAAAGTTGCTGTGAGCAGGTGACTATGCCACTCGTTGACTGGTATTAAATTTTTGGGTTGGCGGTGATGGTTGCAAAGCACGCGAGTGAACGGCCTGTGTTGTCTTCCCGGGCAGTTCTGATGAACTTTCTGGTGTTGGTGCTGTGCTCCCAATTTGCCTTTTCTGTGCTGGCGATGAAGGGTGCGTTGCTGCCGCAAATGTTAGAACTGTGGAATATTTCCAAGACTCAGTTTGGCATCCTCATGTCAATCTATGGCGTCGTTCACAACATCCTCTATGTCGCTTTGGCTTGGGTTCAGGATCGTTTTTCATCCCGAGTGTTGATCCCCCTGAATATGGTTATGGGTGGGCTCACAACGTTCTTTCTTGGTCAAACCACCGACTTTGCGACGCTGTGTTTTTTGTTCGTGATGTTAGCTCTTTGGTGCGAAGGCGCATTTTGGCCAGCGGTTCTGTCGGCAGTGCGTAAGACCACCGACGACACCAACCAAGGCAAAATTTTTGGGTTGCTTGAAGGTGGCCGGGGTGGCGTTGAGCTGCTGCAAAATGGCGTTACCGTTGGGCTGTATGTATTCATGGGCTATAGCATTCTCGGGCTGCAGCTGGCCTTTATGCTCAACGCGGTTGTCATGGTCGTTCTTGGGGTTGTTGCTTGGTTTATGTTACCGGCGCAAACGTTGCTGAAGACCACCAACAACCCGAGTCTGGCGAATCAGGAGGTGCTAGCAGGCATGCGGTTAATATTGCGGGTGCCGGAGGTTTGGCTTGCTGGGGCAGCGGGCTTCTGTGTTTATTTTGTCTATACCGCCATGCCGTACTTTGTCACCTACCTTGGCGAGATGTACGCATTACCGGCCTTGGCAATTTCATTGTTTGGCATCGCCTCCACATCGGGTGGTCGCATCGCTGTTGCCTTGCCGTCGGGTTATCTGGCCGAGCGCTTCCTCGGTGGCGCTGTGGGTGGGCTTGGTGCAGGCTTTGTGCTCACGTCAACACTGGCAATCTTAATGGTGTTATTTACCTTGGGCGGGGCTTCCTCGTGGGTAGTGATGATTTGCTTGATGGCCTTTGCGTTTGCAATCTTCTTCATGCGCGCCCTGTATTTTGCGCCTTATGGAGAAATGGGATTGCCTCAGCGCTTTTCAGGCTCGGCCATAGCCTTGGCGTCTTTTATCGTCTACCTACCATCGTCCTTCGCGTATCTGCTGTGGGCGCTGATTTTAGATGGCAGTCCCGGCGGCGGTGGCTATGCGCTGATGTTTTTCGCGTTGAGCATTGTGTCCATTGTTGGCCTGTTGTTCGCGCGCACTTTGCGCCGGCGCATGCGCAGCGGTACGTCGAGTCGGGTTGCTGATCGAGTCGCTGAGTTGGATGCGGGGCTTGGTCTGGGTGGTGCAGAAAAAAAATTAAGCGATCAGATAAACCGAGGTCGCCGCTAACAAAACGCTCTAACAAACGGGCAAGGGGCACAACTAAAATGAAAATAACACCTCACGAACACAACTTTGGCGCGGCTATTGAGGGTGTCGACTTGTCTGCGCCGCTTAGCGCCGATGTAACGGCCCAGATCAGGCAAGCATGGTTACAGCATAAGGTCGTGTATTTTCCCGACCAAGCAATGTCCCATGAGCAGCTAGAAGCCTTTAGCCTTGCCATTGGGCCCTTCGGCGACGATCCCTACGTACTGGCCATAGACGGACATGAGCATATTGTCGAGGTGCGGCGCGAACCTGAAGAGGACGTACCCTTATTCGGCGGCACTTGGCATTCAGATTGGTCGTTTCAGCCGACGCCGCCAAACGCCACCATCCTCCACGCGAAAGTCATCCCACCGGTTGGTGGCGATACCCACTATGCGGATGGGGTTCGAGCATACACAGAGCTCGATCACGGTCTACAAAAAGAACTCGAAAGTCTTGAGGCTATTCACAGCGCCCGCAAACCCTACAGCCATGAGGGGGTTAAATCTGGCGGCGGCGATAGACGCAGTATGACGCTGCTTCCCAGTGACGAAGCACTCAAGACGCAGGCCCATCCGTTAGTGAGAACGCACCCAGAAACTGGGCAAAAGGCGCTTTGGGTTAACCCGCTGTACACAATTGGCGTGGCGGGATTGTCTGATGAAGAGGGCGGTCACTTGCTGAGCCAATTATTCGAGCATATGCGGCAACCCCAGTTTATTTATCGCCACCGCTGGCAGCCCAATATGCTGGGTATTTGGGACAACCGCTGTGTGATGCACAGTGCTCAGGGCGGCTATGCCGGACATCGGCGGGTTTTGCATCGCTTGACGGTTGCGGGTAGCGAACCCCGGTAGATTTTAGCAATGAGTTGTTGGCAGACAAGGTAAATGAAAAGCCCCTACAGCATTGCGATGGTTACTTTGATAATGATCGGCTCGCTAGGTTGTGCAAGCGAGGTAGAGCAAGAAGCACCGCCAACACCAGAAATGATGGCAGTTTTCGATTTTGCAATTGGCGCACAACCACCCGGTGATGTGCTGTTTGCAACGGCTTGGACTATTCTGCCTGCCTCCGACATGGGCCGAGCCTTCATGAAGTCTTGTCATCAGGCCAAGGTGATTCATGAAAAATACGGAGCCAAAGTGCGCTTGTGGCAACCTATGTCTGGCCGTTACGCAGGCAAATTCTTGTATCAGTTGGCATGCCAACATTTTTCCAGCCTTGGTGAGGCCATGGACGGCTGGAAGACCGAATTCGCTGAAGTCAATTGTCGTGTGCCAGTGAGTGCGACAATCGATAGCCAAATCGTCATGCGCGGCTCAACGCTGCTCTGCACATTGATGAGTTGATGGGGTGAGCCGCCATGGCGGCGCTTACCTGTCCACTGCGACCACACGAAGAGCGACGGCTGTTGGATCGCCGCCCCCGACTAGTGAATCTGCCAGGCCATACTTTGCGGCCATCAGGGCGTTGAGCTTAGGTGTTGCATTGGCGTCGACACTGGCGCTGATGAAAAATTTTTCCGTACCGCGCGTTAATGTCGCCGGCGTGCTGGCCGGTTGTTGCATGAGACGCTGATACCAACGCGAGCTGCCGTCTGCACGGAGCCACATGGCACCGTCGTGATCGGCAACCCATAGACGAGTGGTTAGGGTCTCGCCGGTCTTGTCCTTGGTCATAAGCTGCACCACTTCGCCGCTCTCGGACGCCACGAAAATCACTACCACATAGGTCATCAACAAGCCGACTATCAGACCCATACTGCGCAATAACCTCTTGAGCATAATCGCTCCTCCTAACGTCTGGGCGCACCATAACAAAATCTACGTACCTGAGTTGCAGCAATGTCGCCTTAGTTTGCAGCATTGGATTTTTGGGCATGTAAATGCGCCGGTACTCAGTTGTGGCCCGGTGTAGAAATAAATATTCTTGCAGCCTCTGAAGCAGACTGTCTGCATCTTCTCCCTTGCTACAAGAAGGTTTGCCGTGAAAAATCCCTTCAAACGCATCAGCCAGAGGCTGCATCGCTCGTCTCCTAGATACATCGAGGAAGTGCGCCAAAATCTGGCAGCCTTACCTTCGCTGGCGGCGAAGCTCGAATACTTGATTCACAACCGCCAGTTCCGCGTGGATCAGAAAAAGCCCGAGTTTTTACAGCTGTTAACTCAGGTGCAAGCGCTGGCTCCTAAGCAGTTGGTAGAAATTGGTGGCCGTCGGGGCGGCAGCTCTTTGCTTTTTTCCATCGCGGCAGGACAGGCGGCGGGCATTATTACCATCGACTTGGGCAACAAGGGCGCGCGAGTAAGGCGCCTCAATGCTCTATGCGAGGGTAGGAATATTGCGTTCTGGCAGGGCGATAGCCA
>JAACDW010000048.1 GCA_009936775.1 Pseudomonadota bacterium | reverse complement strand
TCTTTAACTGCCGTTAGTAAACAGGCATTGCAGGGTGGATTGGCAGCGCTATAAACGGCTCTGTGACCAGGCCGACTACTGGTCGGCGTGGATGCTTAGCCAGTGCGTTACCCTGCTGCAGGCCAGCGAGCTAACCAATACGTCGTCTGTTATCGCTGAGCTGCAAGCGGATTTAGCCGAGTCGCCACTGCCTTTTCCACCCGGGCATCGTGGCGATCTGCGGACGCAAATGTTTCATGTCAGTCTGTCCTACAGCCAGTGCCAAACCTTGCTCGAGGCAATCGAACTGGCAAACGCAAATCAGCAATACACGTCGGATACCCGCGCCAGCGGTCTGGCGGGTTTTGCTGAAAGCTGCGAAGAGTTGCTACGCTGGCGCGCTACTGATGAGGGTGCATAGTTTTATGGCTCAGTCCGAATCTCAGCCCCAGCAGGCCAACAGTCCAGCCCGGTCGATCACCAAGGTACTGGTCGCCAATCGCGGCGCCATCGCGCGGCGTATTGTGCGCGCCTGCAACGAACTGGGTATCGCCAGTGTGGTGGTCTACTCGCCGGCTGATGCCGATGCGCCCTATGTGCGCGAGGCCAGTGCCGCCTATGCGCTTGCTGGCCTGCGCCCGCTAGAGAGTTATTTGGACCAAGACCAGCTTATGCAGATTGCCAGCACCAGTGGTGCGGACGCGCTGCATCCCGGCTATGGATTTCTGGCAGAAAACGCTGGCTTTGCGCAGCGGGTGATCGACGCCGGTATGCTAGTTATCGGTCCCGCCCCGCAGTGGCTTAGGCGCATGGGCGATAAAATCAACGCACGGCAAATGATGGCAGCACACGGTATGCCGACCTTTGCTGGCAGCGATCTGATTACCGATATTCAGGCCGCTCGCGAGGCCGCCGAGCGCATTGGTTTTCCCTTAGTGGTCAAGCCGTCGGGTGGCGGTGGCGGCATGGGCATGCAGGTGGTCGAGTCCCCCGAGCATTTGGAAACGGCACTGGCGCAAGCCAAGGCGGTGGCGGATGCTGCCTTTGCCAACGGCGATTTGTACCTGGAGCGCTGGATGCAAAAGCCTCGGCACATTGAGTATCAAATTTTGGCTGACGAGTATGGGAACGCCATGCACCTGTATGAGCGCGAATGTTCGGTGCAGCGCCGGCATCAAAAACTCATTGAGGCAAGCCCAGCTCCGGGCATTGATGCCCAGTTGTTGCGCGAGCAAGCGCGTCGCGGCGCGGAAATTTGCGCAGCGCTGGGATATAACAATGTCGGCACGCTGGAAACTCTGTACAGCGATGGCGAGACGGGCTTTCTTGAAATGAATACGCGAATTCAAGTCGAGCATGGTGTCACCGAGGAGGTCACCGGTATCGATCTGGTACAACAGCAGATTTTGCTCGCCGCTGGCGCTGGGCTGCCTAAGCCGACGGCTCTGCAGGGCCACGCCATTGAGGTACGGATTTACGCAGAGGATGCCCAAACTTTGATGCCCTCTACCGGTATGCTTCGGGCGTTCAAGCCGCCCCAACTTTTTGGCGTGCGGGTGGAAACCGGTTATCAACAAGGCCAAGAGGTCAGCCCCTACTACGATGCCCTGCTTGCGAAAGTTATTGCCACCGGCAGCACTCGGGAGCAGGCCATTGGCCGTGCGGTGGTAGCGCTTCGAGCATTCACTATTGAGGGGGTAGAAACCAATACGGCACTGCTGCTGCGCGTGCTGGCTGACGACGCCTTTTTGCGTGGTGACATCGATACCGGCATTGTTGAGCGAATTTTACGCACGGGCCGCCGCATTCCCGCGCTCTGAGAACTGGCATGGCGGTGCTATATTTTGCGACCGCAGATTTAGGAGGCAATCATGGCGAAGCAAGAAGTCGAGAGCGAAGTTACCGGCAACGTATGGAAGGTGCTGAAAAGCGTAGGTGACAGTGTCGAAGCAGGGGAAGTCATCATGATTTTAGAGTCCATGAAAATGGAGATACCGGTAGAAGCACCGGTGGCGGGCACGATTGCCCAAGTCTTAGTAGCACCTGAAGAGCAGGTGGCAGAAGATCAAGTGGTCGCCATACTCGATCGCTAGCAGCGTATAACAACGAAAACACGGGGAAGTTTTATGAGTACTGATTTAGTCACCATAGACATAGCAAACGGCATTGCCGATGTGCGTTTAAATCGCGC
>JAACDW010000259.1 GCA_009936775.1 Pseudomonadota bacterium | reverse complement strand
CAAGCCCGCAAAAAACACTCGAATCAATTGGTGTCGGCTGTTGTCACTGCATAAACTTTGCGTTGGCACTACGTAGGGGATTTATAGCACTCGGCTTTCCTCGCCCTGGAAAAATAGGACGACCAGTAGGATTTTGTAGATGAACGGTGGTTATTCACCCGTCACCTCGGCGCGGTTGCCTAGGTGACGAGTGAAAAACTAGGTGCGGGCGCAACAGACAGCGCCCTTAGATCTAGTGCGCGTACTGGTCCGGATTTGCCAGCATGTAAGCGGGGCCGTGAATATCACTGATTGCCGCATGTTCACCGAACAAACGCCTTTTTTGGTCGCCGTAATTTTCTCGGTTAGTGGCCAAGGGCGCCAACTGGGCTGCCCGCTCCTGAGCCGCAGCAAGCAGCGTTTCAACGTCGTCGATTTGCTCGACGAAGCCAGCCGCCAGCGCGCTTGGACCTGTCCAGCGCTTGGCTAACTGAACGGTCTCAAAAAAAGCGGAAGCCGGTAGCTTATGCTTAAACAACGCGAGCTCCGGACTCGGGATGCTCAGGCCAATCTGCATTTCATTGGCACACATAAAGCCTCTGTCAGCGCGCATAAAGCGCACATCGTGGCATAGGGCAGCCATAAACCCGGCACCGAAGGCATGGCCATTGACCGCGCATAGCGTCGGCACTTCAAGGGTCATAATGCGACTCATCAGGGCCATAAACTCCGGTCCAAAAGCAGCCCGGTCGCCTGCCGCGGGATAGTCGTCTGGGCGCTGTACCCAGTCCAAATCCAAGCCGTTGGAAAAGAATTTTTCGCTGGCCGAGGTGGTTACCAGTGCAGCGGGCCCCGGTGACGCCACAACCTCGTTCAAGGCCTCATCAATGGCCCGCACAAAGGTTGTATTCCAACGATTCTCACCCGAATTTAACGTCATGGTGTAGACGTCGCCTTGGCGATCCAGTTCGATCATAAGTTCCTCTTTGCTATTTTTCTAAGTGAATACTGACAGGCGAGTTTGGCTCCTCTTCAGGTGCTTAGCAATTGGGGCAATTGGGCGCAGCGCGACGCAGGCGCCAAGCGACCGCAAGCTTGGTCCTTTTGCCGCAGTCGCACTGTATGGTACACACGGGCACACTTTGCGTCTGAATGTAATAATCGATGCTGAACAATACGCCTAGCGTCTGATTGACTAACCTGATCTGAACAAACGGATATTCACAAACGGCTATGAATAAAAACCCTTACTCCCTGGCAGACCAGCCGGTTAGCCAATCGGCTATATCCCTGCTTGACGGCTTAGCAACCACTCGGGCTATTCGGCGCTATACCGACGAACAAATTCCCCACCAGCATTTGCGTGACATTTTGTATTGCGCTACCCGCGCACCCAGCGGATCGAACCGGCAGCCGTTTCGCTTCCTTGTACTCACCGAGGGCGAGCAGGCGCAGCAAGCCCAGGCGTTGATCGCAAGCTCTGCCCAGGACATTTGGGCGGCCAAGGAGCAAGCCGACGGCTATGACCAAGGCAGCGGTGCTGATCCGAACTCGCCGAAGTCACGCATGGCCAGAACCATGCGTAGCTATGTTGAACACTTTGCCAATGTGCCGGCCCTCATTTTGCCCTGCCTCATACGCTATCGTGCCCCAGACCCGATGGAGGGCGCGTCGGTCTACCCCGCAGTGCAAAACTTGTTGCTGGCCGCGCGGGCGCTCGGTTACGGCGGTGTTATCACTGGTTTTCACAAACCCGTGGAATCCGAGCTCAAAGCACTACTGAATATTCCTGAGGAAGTTTTTGTTGCCTGTACACTGACCCTAGGCAAGCCGCAGGGCAGGCACGGCCCGGTGCGCAGACGCCCGCTAGCGGAATTTGTCTTTACCGACCAATGGGGTAAGGCTGCAGACTGGGCCATTGACCCGCCGGGTACACGATTCACCAGCGCTGGCCCGCCGCAAAAGCAAAGTCAAAAGCCAGACTAAAAGACCAAGGTAAAGATCAGCGAAAAGACAAACACTCAGACAACACAAGCGGATAAGAAGAGAATACGATGCTCACGATTTACCATGTACCCGCCACCCGAGGCGTGAGGGCCATTTGGCTTTGCGAAGAATTAGACCTGCCTTATAGCGTGGAGGCCGTAGACTTCAGCTCAAAATTTCGTGCCAGTAGCGCTTGGCGCGAAATGAATCCCGTGGGCAAGGTGCCCGTGCTGCGCGACAGCCAAGGCGCTGGCGGGGAAAACGACTTCCTCATGTTCGAGTCTGGAGCGATGGTGCAGTACATTCTTGACCGCTACGGCAATGGCCGTTTGCAGCCCGCGCCTGGCACACCCGCGCACGGCGCTTACCTGCAGTGGAGTTGGTTTGCTGAAGCAACATTCTCCCGACCCTTGGGCGAAATCGTCAACCACGGCAGAGAATTCCCCGGCGACCAGCGTATTGATGCGGTGGTGGCAGAAATGCAGGCTCGAGGGACACAGTGCGCCGCAGCGGTGGGCGACGCGGTGGTCTCAAGCGATTTTATTTTAGGTGACGATTTCAGCGCAGCAGATATTATGATGGGCTATACCCTTATGCTGGCAGAGCGGTTCTTACCACAGCTACCTGCCAGCGTAACGCCCTATTGGAACAGACTTAAAGCTCGACCCGCTTATCAGCAAGCCATTGCCTAGAGGTATTTGATTGTGCCAACCAAGCCAGCCGCAACCAACCTCAGCTCCACGCCGGCACACTGGATGCCCTTTACCGCTAACCGGCAATTTCATCAGGACCCGAGAGTTATTGTCGCCGCAGAACAAAACCACTACATCAGCCAAGATGGTCGCCGCATTTTTGATTCGCTATCGGGTCTTTGGTGCTGTGGCTATGGCCACAACCGGCCAGAAATCAGCGCAGCGATCACAGCTCAGCTGCGCGTAATGGACTATGCGCCGGCATTTCAGTACACCCATCCCGGTGCAACTGCCTTGGCCGAACGACTGACTGAAATGGCACCGGCTGCCATGAATCATGTGCTGTTCACCAACTCTGGATCTGAATGCGCCGATACCGCGCTGAAGCTGGCTAGAGCCTATTGGCGCAGTAAGGGGCAGCCCACCAAGACTCGATTTATCTCTCGCCACAAGGGCTACCACGGCGTTAACTTTGCTGGCACCAGCTTGGGTGGTATTGGTGCGAACCGCAAACTCTTTGGCCAACTCGGCGATGCCGATCACCTGCCCCATACGCTGCAGCCAGAACTTGCCTTCACCCGAGGACAGGCAGAGACAGGAGCAGAGTTGGCCGACCACCTGAAGCAGCTCATCATGCTCCATGACGCTTCGAATATCGCTGCCGTGATTGTCGAACCAATGTCGGGTTCCGCTGGCGTGATAATCCCTCCCGAAGGTTACCTACAACGACTGCGGGACCTTTGCGACGAAAACGATATTTTGCTCATCTTCGATGAGGTGATTACCGGCTTTGGTCGGGTCGGAGCGCCCTTTGGTGCGGATGCCTTTGGCGTGGTGCCAGACATGATGAACATCGCCAAGGGCCTGACAAATGGCGCCATACCCATGGGTGCCGTACTGACTTCCAGCGCCATATACGACTGCCTGATGGCAGTAGATCAGCCAGAACATATGATCGAACTTCCCCACGGCTACACCTACAGCGCCCACCCCGTGGCCTGCGCAGCAGCACTGGCAGCACTCAATGTCTTTCAGGACGACCGTATGGTAGCCAAGGCTCAAGCGCTGACGCCGGTATTAGAAGACACTCTGCACAGTTTGCGCGGCCACCACCATATTACCGACATCCGCAACTTCGGCCTAGCGGGCGCGCTGCAAATTGCACCTCGAGACGGTGACCCTGTGGTGCGGCCTTTCGAATTGGGCATCAAATGTTGGGAACTTGGCCTGTATGTACGCTGGGGTGGTGACACACTGCAATTTGGCCCACC
Source organism: Pseudomonadota bacterium (assembly GCA_009936775.1). GTDB lineage: Bacteria > Pseudomonadota > Gammaproteobacteria > Pseudomonadales > Azotimanducaceae > UBA4421. Next base: position 9,516 of record JAACDW010000259.1, on the reverse strand, counting down.
TTTTACCGCCTCTGCAGACGATGTGCGCTCTATCGCGCCCATTGTCGCCCAAGCGCTAGAGCAGGTTGCCTAGACTAAGGACAAAAGATAAACCAAGGATAGGCGGGACAAGAGACCGATAATTCGACCTGTTCAAGCTTGGGGCAAAGACCTAACATTCTTGCGATGGTTTGCTATTCCCATGTGTTTAGGATTCCAAACGCACTGATCTTTTTTTTATCCTGTCACGCGGCGCGCAGCAAAACCGCTGACAGCAGCAAACACGAACCCGTCAGCGGACAAACTTGGAGCTATCACCATGCGCAACTTCATCTTATTTTCCACCATTGTCGCACTAAGCGCCTGCGCGGAAACGCAACCAGAGACCGCCAGCCAAGCCTCCAGTGATAACCTGCCAGAGGCCATAACCACAGCAGCCGAAACCACTGCTAATACCGAACCTGTGAGCTTGGCGAGCGTATTAGCCGCCCAACCAGAAGAGGTTCAGGCCCGATACGTTTATCGCCACCCAGCCGAAACACTCACATTCTTCGGCATTGAACCCGGTATGACCGTGGTAGAGGCGCTACCTGGAGGCGGTTGGTACAGCAAGCTGCTGCTACCCTATCTGGGCGACAACGGTACCCTGATCGGCGCCAATTACGCCCATTCAATGCTCAAGCTATTTGGCTTTTACAGCGAGGAGAGATTGAGGGAAATGGAGACTTGGACCAGTGATTGGCCTGCACAAGCCGCAACGTGGATTGCAGACAACAACACCGCCATTTCCGCCTTCACTTTCGGCAGCCTGACACCAACCGCAGCAGGCAGCGCAGATGCGGTGTTATTTGTGCGCGCACTACACAACATGGCTCGTTTCAGGGACGAGGACGATTTTCTGCAAGCCGCACTTACCGACGCCTACGCAATTTTGAAGCCCGGCGGCGTAGTCGGCGTGGTACAGCATCGCATGCGCGAGGACGCACCCGATGCATGGGCCATGGGTGATCGGGGCTATCTGAAACAAAGCTATGTTATCGAACAGATGCAGCAGGCGGGCTTCGTGCTAGAAGACACCAGCGAGATAAACGCGAACACCCTGGACATCCCCCAAGACGGGGACCGTGTTTGGCGCCTACCCCCAACCTTGAGCGGTAGCAAGGACAAGCCGCAAGTTGCGGCGGCCATGAACGCGATTGGCGAGTCCAATCGTATGACGCTGCGTTTCCGCAAGCCCACAACATAGGAAATAAAAAGCACGACATTCGCCACCGCGACGATGCGTCGCCGCAATCCCAACATAAGACGTGACAGTATTGACCGAACTCAGCGCCATTTGGCTTAGTGCAAAGCTTGCAGCAATCACCACCGCTATACTGTTGTTCGTGGCCACGCCACTGGCGTGGTGGCTAGCACACAGTCGGCACCAACTAAGGCCTGCTGTCGAAGCGCTGACCGCGCTACCGCTGGTAATGCCGCCAACGGTACTGGGCTTTTATCTGCTGATCCTGTTTAGCCCTAATAACGCGGTTGGCAGTTTTTGGCTCAGTCTTACCGGCTCTACTCTGTCTTTTTCATTTACCGGCTTAGTTTTGGCCTCCCTGGTTTACTCGCTACCCTTTATGGTGCAACCGCTGACGTCTGCTTTTAGCCAAATTGGTCGGGCACCACTGGAGGCCGCTGCCACCTTGGGCGCCAATCCGTGGGATGCCTGGCGCTCTACTGTACTGCCGCTTGCCCGCAGCGGTTACATTACCGCGGCCGTTTTAACCTTCGCCCATACCGTCGGCGAGTTCGGCATTGTGCTTATGGTAGGCGGCAATCTGGCCGGAGAGACCCGTGTGATCTCCATTGCCATTTACGAAAGCGTTGAGACCCTAAACTACACCGCAGCCCACCATCTGTCCGCAGGCTTGTTAGTGTTTTCTTTTAGCGTGCTGCTATGCGTCTATTATTTTAACCGCCAATTCACGCTGCGCCTCGGTCCCCTGCGAGCGCCCTGATGCTAGATCTGGATATACGGGTGCGCATCGACGCACTGTCGTTGCATGTTCAAGGTACCGTACCTAACACCGTTACAGCACTCTTTGGTCCCAGCGGCTGCGGTAAAACCACCCTACTGCGGGCTATCGCTGGTTTGACTCCCTGCAGCGGCCGGATCGCCTTTAACGATGTGGTTTGGCAGGACGACAGCCAACGGCTGCCAACTCATAAACGCCGCATTGGTTATGTGTTTCAGCAGGACCAGCTTTTTGCCCACCTGAGCGTGGAGCAAAATTTGCGTTACGGTTTAGACCGAGCCAGCGTTAACAACATCTCTATCGCACTGCCCATGGACGACGTTGTGAAGCGCTTCGATTTGCAGCCGTTGTTAAATCGGCGCGCGGCATCACTTTCTGGAGGCGCATCGCGACGCGCGAACATCGCCCGCGCAATTTTAAGCCAGCCTCAGCTATTGCTACTGGATGAACCGCTCACCGGCCTCGATGCCAAACGCAAAGCCCAAATCATGCCCTACTTGACCGAAGTGACGAGCGGCTTGGGTATTCCGACGCTTTACGTCAGTCACCTGAACGATGAAATTGCTCGGCTGTGCGACCATATGCTGGTTATGCAGCAGGGCAAACTGACCGACCAAGGACCGACCCAAGACGTGCTGCCGCGGCTGTGGCGAGAGACGGTGGAAACCGGCGATCCCCAGCCATTTGAGAGCGAGGCAGGGAGCCTCGTTAAGGCCACGGTAACCGGCTTTGATGAACAATACTCCATGATTGAGTTAGCGGTTGCGGGTCAGCAGCTACGGGTGCTGGGACAAGCACTGCCGCAAGTTCCAAGGGTGCGCGTGTTTCTGGCAGCAAAAGATGTTGCTATCGCACTGCACTCGCCGCGAGACCTGAGTATTCGCAACGCGCTAGCCGCCAAAGTTGTGCAAATAACACCAATGACGGGCCTAGCAAACGGCTTGGTTGCCGTAGACATGTACCTCGTCACGCCGGCTGCCAACGAACGAGAAGCCAGCGCCGAGTCGCCTCAAACCATTAGCGCTCATATTTCCAAAGCGGCCAGCCACGCCTTGGGCTTGGAAGTGGGCTCAGCGGTCTATGCCTTAATCAAGAGTGCGCGCATCGCCGCACTGGGTGATGAGACCCTTTAGCCAGCAGCGCGCCAGTTACCGTGAAAGCCGTAAGGCACGCGATGATCCAGCAGGGCCTTGGCCAATGGCCCTGCACTGAGGTTTTCAGCATCCAGCACCATAAGGTGACTCGCCGCCCTATTGGCGTCATACACATAGGCGAGCAAGAAGCCCTCGCCTTCAGCAGCGGTTGCTGAACGCGGAACAAATATCGGCTCATTGGTAGCGCACCCCGCACCAACATCGTAACTATCGAGCTTGCCAGTTTGATGATCTATGGCTGCAATAACATTGTAGCCGCCGACTTTCTCCGGCGGCTTGGTGTCGCCCGCAAAGTAGCCATAACGGTAAGGCAGGCCCGCATACCGTTCATCGAGGCGCGGGAACTCGCAAACTCAGTCGCCCAGCGGCTCCACTGTGTATTGATCGGTTTGCGCATTGAGGTCAAATGTCCAGCGCGCAAGGGTGGCTAGTGCCTTCTTAGGATCACCCGGCGTACCGTCCGCATGGGGAAACAGCGGCGCTTGGGGGTATTCACAAACATCGCAAACAATTTTGCCGTCTGCTGTGCCATAGGCGTTCATAGGATGGAATACATAGCTGGCCTCGCCGCGAAACCACTGCAAATCTTGCACCGAACCGTTACGCGGCATCACGCCTATCTGTGTGCCTTTCTCCGGCTCCCAGGCATACACCGGTCCACCTCGCATGGCCCGCTCTAGGCTACCGGTTAAGGGCATGATGGGAAAAATCACATGGTCCCGAGTCACCACGAAGTCATGCACCATGGCCGCATAAGGGGCCTTGAATGCCTCGCTGCGAAGCAAGTTGCCAGACTGATCGACTACACTGAAAGTCATGTGTTCGGAAATGCTGCCGTTGGCGTTATAACCGAAAAACAACATCTCACCATTTTCTGGATCAATCTTCGGATGAGCGGTCATGGGGCCGCGCAACGCACCCCCATAAAAGTGCGGACCAATAGATTCCAGCGTATGAGGGTCGAGTTCAAAGGGCGCATGCCCCTCCTCCAGTGCCAACAGCTTACCGCCATGCCAAATAATGTTGGTATTTGCGACTCCATCAGTGTGCAACCCGGCGACACTTTCATCGTTGTCTAAGGGGTTAAAAGAACCAAACAGCGCTCGACCCGCTGCGCGTTCTTTATGCCATTTGATCGTTCGCACCCAACGATTGCGATAGCGGGCACGGCCATCTTCCAAGTGCAAAGCATGCACCATGCCATCGCCGCTAAACCAGTGGTAGCCACCTCGGGGCGCAAATTGAGGATTTGGTCCATTGCGATAAAAACTGCCGTTGAGTTCCTTGGGCATTTCGCCTTCGATCACTAGGTCATTAACATCACATTCCATTTGAAGCGGTGCGAAGCCACCGCGAAGCTGCGGGTGCTTGGGAAACGGTTGAGCCATATGCTTCTCAATGACGATACTGGAGCGTCAGATTACTTTAAATCTACCCCGACAGGACAGTGATCTGAGCCTAGGACGTCAGCCCAAATAAAGGCATGCCTGACCCGGGACATAGCTGTTACGGAAGCATAGACGTAGTCGATACGCCAGCCTACATTGTTCTCGCGAGCCCCGCCGAACTGCCGCCACCAAGTATAATGATCGGGCTCATCAGGGTGCATAGCGCGAAAGGTATCGACCCAACCTTCGCTTTGTACTTGTGTAAGCATCTCTCTTTCTATGGGCAAAAAACCGCTCGCCTTGTGGTTGCCCTTGGGTCGGGCTAAGTCGATTTCATGATGAGCCGTATTAAAATCGCCACGCACATATACTCTGCCGCGGCGCCGCAGTTCGTTTAGCCGGTCGAATACCGCCCGATAAAAATCGAGCTTATAGCCGACCCGTGAATTATCGCGGTCCTTGCCGTTGCCCTTGGGGAAATAGACACTCGCCACCGCAAGGCGACCAAAGTGAGCGACGATAAACCGACCTTCATCGTCAAACCGGTCCTCACCAAGGCCTGTCTCCACTTTGCTAGGGGCGGTGCGGCTGAGTATGCCCACGCCACTGTAGCCCGGCCGCTTGGCAGGTGAAAAGCTGGCGTGCCACTTATTAGAGGTCGTGATTTCTTCGGGTAACTGCTCGGGAAACGCCCGCACCTCCTGCAAGGCCAAAATGTCGGCGCCGCTGCTTTCCAGAAACGGCAAGAAGCCTTTTTTTATGCAAGCCCGCAACCCGTTTACATTCCACCCAACTATACGCATTGATTCACTCAAGGTCGTGTTTCTCCAGAGATGCAGTTTTGCCTTGCCACTAGGCCTTGAGACAAGGTGCTAACGGACGAGTGGTCACAAAAAACGGATAAGCCCGGAACTTCATCAACGTCGAATCAGCAAGGCCGCCCATCGAAACAGATTGAAAGCGTCAGATAAGGCAGCTGCAAAATAGGTCAACGCTGCAGCACTCAGCACCCGTCGAACCACTTTTTCTTGCGTGGCTGAGACGTAGCTACCCTCTCGGAGAATTGGCAACGCCTTAGCAAAACTAGCGTCCCACTCGGTTGGCAGGGTCACCAAATGCAGCAGCACCCGCAGCAGCAGGCCAGAGAGACCAATCACCGCAGTCCATAGCAGCGGCACCGGGTGGCGCGTAACCATGCCAATAATCGGCGCCACCGCCAAGATGCCCACACTTAACTGGCCGATGATATGCACTACTGGCGCAAGGTGTGTACGCGCGTTGAGGCGCGCATCATTTTGGCTGTGTTGAATGGCGTGACCGACTTCGTGCGCCGCGACGGCTACAGCGGTAAGCGACCTTCCATTCCAATTAGACTCACTTAGACGCACCATTCGACTTTGCGGATCGTAATGATCGCCATGATCCGTTACCTCAGCACCAATACCTTGCAACTCAAAACGCTCAATTAGGTGCTCGGCCAGCTCGCCGCCGGTGCCAGGCAGATCGGGTAGCTGCGCCGAGTAGCGCTGCATCACCCAGCGCACCCAGAGCGTTGGCGCGAAGACCAACAGCAGGACTAAGCCGAACAACCAAACCATTACACCAAACCTCTTTCGTTGACCAAGCCTTAGTAGCCGGTGTTTTCGCGCTCACTGGCAACACCGCCACGAGCAGCCGCCAGCTCGGCAGACGCGTTCTTAGTCATATGACCCGACTCACTACCTAGGGTCACAAAGTTGAAGCCCAAGGCGAGATATTTCTGCGCATACTCAAGACTGGATGTGTGAATACCCGCAGCAATGCCATGAGCCTTGCATTTCGCCAGCAGGTCTTTCACCACAAGCAAATGCTCTTCTTGGGGCTGATCGCCCATGGCGGGCAGGCCCAGCGATAGCGCAAGATCTGCAGGGCCGATATACACGCCATTAAGACCTGGGGTGCTCATGATCTCGTCCGCATTGGCAATGCCTTCGGCGGTTTCAATCATGGCGATGCAGGCAATTTGATCATTCGCCGCCACTGCATAGCCGCGACCACCATAGACCGCAGCGCGGATCGGTCCGAAGGAGCGGTTGCCCAAGGGTGGATAGCGGCATGCCATTACCGCCTGTTCAGCCTCCTCACGATTATTCACCATGGGCACGACGACCCCGTAGGCCCCAGCGTCCAAGGCTTTCATTATCTCGTAAGGCTCATTCCACGGCACGCGCACCAGTGGCGTCGCTTGGGAAGTAGAGATCGCAGGCAGCATTTGTACCAGATCGGTGTAATCGATAAGGCCATGCTGCATATCGACGCAAACCCAGTCGAAACCCAAATTCGCCATCACCTCGGCGGAATAGCTGTTGGCCAAACTTAACCATAGACCAATGGTCTGTTCGTCGCGCCGCCAGGCGGCCAGTGCTGTGTTCTCCCTCATCTCTCCTCCTTTGCCTTGAATGCTCTCACTGCGATCAACGTCATGCTCGCCAGCGCTCGCGTTAACCATGATTTTACACACGACATGGCACGGTGGCAGGAAATGTATCGAATGCTGGATGGCATGCTGAGCGTAAAAAACAGCGTCGAGTCGACGCGCTTGTTTTAGAATTACAGGAATATTGCATCAGCGGCGCACTCATCATCACTACTTTAAACCAGCAATTCATCCATCTTGGCAATAGCACTCGAGAATTGATCGGCCTGCTCAGCGAGGCTGACGAGAAATTTTGGGTGATGTGCATGCAGCGAGCGCTGCCAAAAATTGAGGAGCACAAGCTAGCCGGTGCCACCTTGGTGCTGGGCTGTTACGGCGGTATGGACACCTTTTCTGATCTGGAACTCGGCCAAGAGCTAGTCGACTCAGATCCTCAGCGCTATCGAAATCTTAACGGTCGGCTAGAGCACCTGCGCAGCAAAACATTTGAAGCGGCGCGCTGCATTGCGGCGCGTCAGACTTGGTAATCGGAGGACATGGCATGGAACTTTGGACCGCAGCGACACCAAATGGCTGGAAAGTTAGCATAATGATCGAGGAGCTAATCGAAGCCGGAGTAGCCCTTGATGATGTGCAAGTACGCAGCATCAACCTTGCCAAGGGGCAACAGTTCAGCGATGAATTTATTGGCCACAATCCGAACGCCAAAATCCCAGTGCTCATCGACGGCAAGCAAAGCGTTATGGAGAGCTGCGCGATCCTCCAATATTTGGGCGAAAAGTTCCCCACCCCGTTGCTGCCTGAGGGGCCAGAGCGCTGGCAAGTTATGCCGTGGGTTTATTGGCAGGCCGCCAATGTTGGCCCGGTATTCGGCAACAAGCTCAGCTATACCCGCTATATGGACAACGTGCCGGACACTGCTAAGGCGCATCCTCTGCAACGCTTTGGTACTGAAGCCCTGCGTCTGGTCAAAGTGCTTGAAGGTCAGCTAATCCAACACCCGTGGGTTGCCGGTGACACATTTACCATCGCCGACATAGCCCTTTATCCTTGGCTGCGCGGCTGGAAGTGGAGCAAGGTCGACATTACAAAGACGCCCGCGGTATTGGATTGGGTAACCCGGGTGCGCGCCAGACCCGGTGTCGCAAGGGGTATCGCTTATGGCGTGCCCGCGAATGAAATTGATCAGTGGAGCGAGGAGCGTAAGGCCCAGTACAGGAACAGCGGGACGAAAATTGCCAACCCGCTTGAGCCCTCCTAAAACGCTGAAAAATCCGGCTCTCGTCGTTCGGCAAAGGCCGCAAGTGCCTCTAAATTTGCCGGTCCGCCCATCAGGCTATGCAGTCCGACGGACTCTATCTCGCTTGCTTCACGCAAGGCTTCGCGCCGCGGCGCCATGAGCATTTCCTTGGTGGTTATCAAAGAGGCCAGCGGTTTGCTGGCCAGCACCTGAGCGCGCTCAACAGTACGCTGTAGCAATAGCTCATCTTCAACCACCTCAAACACCATGCCGTAATCTTTACACGTTTGAGCGTCTAGCCACTCGGAGCTCAACAGCACCCAGTTAGCAACCTGAGGGCCCATCATGGCCGCAAAGGTCACTGTGCTGGCGGCCTCCGCCGTTAACCCCAGAGCAGTAAATGGACACCGCAGCCGGGCGCTTCGTGCCATAAAGACCAGATCCGCCAAACCCGTGATGGTGCAACCAAAGCCAACGCCAACACCGTTAATCGCCAGCAGAATCGGCTTGGGAAATTCGATAAAGGCTTCAAACATGCCGTCAAAGCCATGCACAGGCAGATTAGCTTTAGCGCCGTTATCCGCTAAGTCCATGCCCGCGGAGAAGGCTCGACCCTCACCAGTGACTATCAGCACCTTAATGGCATCGTTGTCCGCAGCGGCGAGTAAATCTTCGGCGACCGCATCAACCATTGCCGGGTTGAATGCGTTTAGTGCATGCGGCCGATTGAAACGCAAAATCCGCACCGCGCCTTGATCTTCTGTTGTTGTCAGCATTGGCGATTCTCCTATCGAGTTGTTGTTATTTTTTAACCGTCATTACGGTTGCGGTAAGCCCTGCAATACCGCAATGTCGGCGACCGACGCCGCCCAGCGATGTTCTGCTAAAGCCTGATAGGCGGAGCTAAAGTACCAAGTATCGAGTTGGGCCCTGGTGTCGAATCGAAGCAGCCCCGAGCGAGTATGCGGCCACTCACCCTCCAGCACTTGGGGCTGCTCGTCTACCACCAGCAATTCCCCTCCATGCTGCACCAATACATCCATGAACCCAGCTCCATATTGCGCATAGCGCTCACGGTCATGAATTGTGATTTGAGCAATGACATAGACACTCATGCTTTCTCTACTGAAGCCAATTGGACTAGGCGAATCCTAGCGGCATTTGCGCGGGGAGCAATAAAAAAGGATTCGCGCTCACGCTAAAACAGTGTTCGCACGGGCAAAGAATGCGATCACAAAATGTGAGCGCGAATCCGCAACGTTGGCGGCAATGCAACAAGGCCGCACAGAAACAAATAAGTTAGTTTTGCTATGATTAT
>JAACDW010000258.1 GCA_009936775.1 Pseudomonadota bacterium | reverse complement strand
GGTAGGGAAGGGTGCGAGCCGCCGCCTACGACGTTTGGAAGACAAAGTGCCGGCCATTATTTATGGCGGTGAAGCAGACGCGCAAATGCTTACCCTATCGGGTAACGAACTGTCCAAGGCCATGCAAATTGAAGCCTTTTATTCGCAAGTTTTGAGCGTGTCTATCGAGGGCAAGGCCGAGCAGGCTGTAGTTCGAGATGTGCAGCGCAATCCTGCGAATGAACGTGTGCAGCATATCGATTTTCAGCGCGTCAGCGCAGACCGTGAGATCAACGTCAGCGTACCACTGCACTTCATCAACGAAGAAGCCTGTGTGGGCGTAAAGATGCAGGGCGGTACCCTTACGCGAACCCTGACCGAAGTGGAAATTTCCTGTTTACCGGCGAATTTGCCTGAGTTCATCGAAGTCGACATGGCAGAAATCGAGTCTGGTAGTTCCGTTCACCTCAGCGATTTGAACATTGGTGAAGGCGTAAGCATTGTGGCTCTTGCACTTGGCGGTGATCGCGACATACCTGTTGCTAGCGTCACCGCTAAGCGCGGTGGTGGTGCCGCAGGCGACGATGAGGATGCTCCTGCCGAAGCAGCAGCGGCTACCGATGACGCGGACGCTGCGTCCGACGAATAGCGGTATCGCTACTGCACTGAAATTGATTGCGGGCTTGGGTAACCCCGGCCCGCAATACGCGCGAACACGTCACAATGTGGGCGCAGACTGGGTGCGCGAGCTGGCCGAAGAATTTCAAATAGCGCTGGCACTGGACAGCAAGTTCAAAGCTGAGATTGGGCGCGGCAGCATTCACGGTCACGACCTGCGGCTGATGATTCCCATTACGTTTATGAACAACAGCGGCGACGCCATCGGTGCGGTTGCGCAATTTTACAAGCTGAGCGTGGCCGAGATATTAATTGCCCATGATGAGGTGGCTTTGGCCCCCGGCGTGGTAAGGCTGAAAAACGGCGGTGGTGAAAACGGTCACAACGGCCTGAAGAGCGTGCGCGCTCGGCTGGCAAACCAAGACGGCTATAACCGGCTGCGTATTGGTGTTGGGCACCCCGGCAACAAGAGTCAGGTCAACCACTACCTAACTCAGCAGACGCCACCTCAAGACGAGCGCGATACGGTGGCAGCGGCAGGGCGTCTATCGCAAACTGTACTGGGTGCGATGCTGGCGGGCGAGTGGCAGATCGCTATGACAGCCCTGCACACACCGGACCAAGCGCCACAAGACAAAGCACTAGTATCCCCGGCCAGTGATGAGGCTGCAGCTGGGCAGACACGAGCAAACGATGCCTCAGGAGAACAAGATGGGATTTAACTGCGGCATTGTTGGCTTACCCAATGTTGGTAAGTCGACGCTATTTAATGCGCTAACCCAAGCCGGTATCGATGCCGAGAACTTTCCGTTTTGCACCATTGACCCCAATACCGGCATTGTGCCGGTGCCTGACCCGCGATTGAATCAGCTCAGTGATATTGTCAGTCCGCAGAAGGTAATTCCTGCAACCATGGAGTTTGTCGACATCGCGGGCTTAGTTGCCGGTGCCTCGAAGGGTGAGGGTTTGGGCAATCAATTTTTGGCACATATCCGAGAGACACAGGCGATAGCCCACGTGGTGCGCTGCTTCGAGGATGACAACGTCATCCATGTAGCCAACAAGGTGTCGCCAGCCGACGACATTGAAATCATTAACACCGAGCTGGCGCTGGCTGACTTGGAATCCCTGCAAAAGGGCATGGATCGCCTGAGCCGGGTGGCCAATGCCGGTGACAAAGACGCTAAGGCCAAAGTCGCCCTCCTGCAGCGCGTAGCCGAAGCGCTTGAAGAGGGCAATCCGGTGCGCTCCATCGACTTCAGCATTGAAGAAAAACGTGCACTGCACGAATTTCACTTCATTACCGGCAAGCCCGTTCTTTACATTGCTAACGTGGCGGAAGACGGACTGGAAGATAATCCTCTAGTCGATGTGGTCCGTGACATTGCCGCAGCAGAAGGTGCCGAGTTGGTTGTAGTGAGCAACAAGATCGAGTCGGAACTGGCGGAACTTGACGATGCAGAACGCACGGAATTTTTGCAGGAGCTAAATTTGTCCGAGCCGGGGCTGCATCGAGTGATTCGCGCCGGTTACAAACTGCTGGGTTTACAGCAGTACTTTACCGCCGGGCCCAAAGAGGTGCGTTCGTGGACGATTCCGGTCGGCGCCAAGGCACCCCAAGCCGCCGGTGTTATTCACACAGACTTTGAGAAAGGGTTCATTCGCGCCGAAGTCATTGGCTTCGATGACTTCGTAACCTTAGGCGGCGAATCAGGGGCCAAGGACGCCGGGCGCTGGCGCTTGGAAGGCAAGGAATACGAAGTAAAAGACGGCGACGTTGTACACTTTCGCTTCAACGTTTGACTGCCGAGTAACAGCGCGGCGAGCACAATTGTCCTTGACGACAAAAAAGGCGCCTCGAAGGCGCCTTTGCTTTGGCGGACAACCAAGCTGTCCGCATGCTCAGTCTCAGGATCGTTAGCTGTTGGCTTTGCGTTCTTTCACTTCCTGAATCACCTGGTCCGCAACATTGCTCGGACAAGGTGCATAGTGTGAGAACTCCATAGAGAACTGGCCGCGTCCAGAAGTCATAGTGCGGAGGTCGCCGATGTAGCCAAACATCTCAGCCAGCGCAACGTCGGCTTTAACGCGCACACCGGTGAGACCAGCTTCTTGGGACTTAATCATGCCGCGACGGCGATTCAAGTCGCCGATAACGTCACCCACGTGATCGTCTGGCGTGAACACGTCGACCTTCATCACAGGCTCTAGCAATTGTGGCTTAGCCTTTGGCACCGATTGTCGGTAGGCAGCCTTAGCAGCAAGCTCGTAGGCGATCGCCGAGGAGTCAACCGCGTGGAAGCCGCCGTCGGTGAGTGTGACCTTAACGTCGAGCAGCGGGAAGCCGGCCAAGGTGCCTTCGTCCATGCTTACACCAAAGGCTTTCTCTACTGCTGGCCAGAATTCCCGAGGCACATTACCGCCGGTTACCTTGGACTCAAATTCGTATCCGCTGCCAACGTCGCCAGGTTCGATGACGTAGTCGATCTTCGCGAACTGGCCCGATCCACCAGTCTGCTTCTTGTGCGTATAGGTATCTTCAATACGCTGGGTAATGGTTTCACGATAGGCGACCTGTGGCTTACCTACATCAACATCAATACCGTGGGTACGCTTGAGGATGTCGACCTTAATGTCTAGGTGCAGCTCGCCCATGCCCTTCATAATGGTTTCGCCAGACTCTTCGTCGGTTTCAACATAGAAAGACGGGTCTTCCTGAATCATCTTGGATAGCGCAATACCCATTTTCTCGGCGCCTGCTTTGTCGCGGGGTGAAATGGCGACCGAAATGACCGGATCTGGAAATACCATGGGCTCCAAGGTAGCTGGCTTGTTCTGGTCGCACAGGGTATGGCCGGTTTGGGTATTCTTCATGCCCAGCAGCGCGACGATATCGCCAGCTTGCGCGACGTCCAGCTCCTCACGCGAGTCGGCGTGCATTTCAACAATGCGGCCGATGCGCTCGGTTTTGCCGGTATAAGTGTTCAGTACCGTATCGCCCTTGTTTAGGGTGCCGGAGTAGATGCGAGTAAAGGTCAGCGCGCCGTAGCGGTCATCCATAATTTTGAATGCGAGCGCGCGTAGCGGGCCATTTGGGTCGACGGTTGCCACGTCACCGGTTTCGTTGCCTTCCAGGTCAACCTCTGGCTGCGGGTCAACCTCGGTTGGGTTGGGCAAGAAGTCGACTACTGCGTTGAGCACATTCTGCACGCCCTTGTTCTTAAAGGCAGAGCCACAGAAAGTGGGGAAGAAGTCTAGGGCAATGGTGCCCTTGCGAATGCAGCGCTTGAGATCGTCTATCGAAGGCTCGTTGCCCTCTAAGTAGGCTTCCATCAGGTCGTCGTCTTGCTCGAGAGCGGTTTCTACCATTTTTTCGCGATACTCGGCCGCCCGCTCCTGCATATCTGCCGACACGTCAGAGATCGTATAGGAATCAGGGTTGCTGGAATCATCCCAAACCCAAGACTGCATGGTCAGTAAGTCGACCACGCCAACCAAGTCATCTTCTTCACCAATAGGCAGAGTCATGACCAAGGGGTTTGCGCCTAGAACTTTCTCAACCTGTTCAACCACGCGGTAGAAGTTCGCGCCTAAACGGTCGAGCTTGTTCACAAAGATCAGGCGAGCAACTTCAGATTCGTTCGCGTAGCGCCAGTTGGTCTCACTCTGCGGCTCAACACCGCCGGATCCACAAAAAACGCCCACGCCGCCGTCGAGTACCTTAAGAGACCGGTAAACTTCGATGGTGAAATCAACGTGTCCGGGGGTGTCAATAATGTTGAGGCGGTGGTCATCCCAGGTGCAGCTGGTCGCTGCAGACTGAATGGTGATACCGCGCTCTTGCTCCTGCTCCATGAAATCTGTGGTCGCAGCGCCGTCGTGTACCTCACCAATTTTGTGGAT
>JAACDW010000047.1 GCA_009936775.1 Pseudomonadota bacterium | reverse complement strand
GACAATTTAGTCGCCATTTTGCGCGCACTGAAAAGCACTGACAGCGGTGCAGGCCAGTTGGTTAATGCAATGGACGAAACCTTAGCCTCATTGAAGCGTAATCCCACGACTTAAGCCCTACCGCGAGGACACGACTTAAGCCCTATCGCGAGGAGATGTTGTTATCTTTAGGTATTGCCTTGCCCGAATCGACATTTGTTCACTCTCCGATGACGGTTAAAGCAGAAGTTCTCAACGTGTTCTATTCCTAAAACCTCGCGGTGTCAGGCCAGTTTGGCGTTTAAAGAAATTTGCAAACGCAGCGCTATCAGTAAAGTGGAGGCGCTCGGCAATCGCGCTTATGCCAAGCTCGGAGTTGAGTAAATAATGTCTCGCCAGCTGCAGCCGCGACTCGTCATAAATGACCTGATAACTGGTATTTTTTTGTGCCAGTCGATAGCGCAAAGTACGGGTTGGCAGCCCTAACTCATGCGCGACGGTGTCGGCAGTGCAGCCCTCGCGGTCTATCAATATGCGGATGATACGGCGCACGCGCTCGACAAAGGTTGTCGTATATACTGCGCGCAACTCGCTTTCGCGCTTGATGAGAGCAAGGCCATCGGCAGAAACCACCCCTGACGCTGTCCGATAGGTCGGATGATCAAAGTCCTCGTTGGTGATTTGGAAAGCATTGACATCCTGGTCGAAAAAAATACGCTCGCCAAACATTTCTCGGTAGGGCTGCATATCATCTGGCGCGGCGTGCATAAATTGGACGTAATCTGGTTGCCACTGTTTGCCGAGGGATCGACGCAGCTCGCTAACGGCGGCGCCAAAGAACAACTCGATGACTTGAACCTGACGAATTTGCTGTTTAAGGGCAAGCGATTTGGCACTGATGGGGGTGTGGAAGTTAACAGTAACGAGTTTACCGACTGGGATTTCAGCCGCAACGGTGGCGCTCACCAAGCCCGTGTGCAGCGCCATATTCTCAGCCAGAAGCACCAGTTCCTCGCCAACAGTGCGGGCATTGCGAGCGACCAGCCACAGACTCCCCGAGCTATCCAAGCCCTGAATTTTGCTGACTTTCAGGCCAAAGAATCGCTCGTCCAGTTCCTTGGCCGCCATTTCTAACAAACGGCTGAAGGCAATAGAGCTGATCAGCGTATGCGGTGAATGCAGTGCTTCCAGCGGTAGCCCAACGCTCAGTACGAACTCGACCGGATCACGACCGGCCCTTCGAATTAGGTCAATGGAGCCTTCAAGCACAGAGCTGGGTACGAGGTCAGCCAAATAAAAACTCCTTGCCGCTTGAGTAGCTGGTGGCACGATCTCGCGGGTCGCGGTTGCCGCTTATTACAAATATCTTGCCTGATTTTGAAAAAAAGGTGACAGGTTTCCCGTATTCTCTCGGCACGTCACAGAAGGGTCAACTATGAAGAAGTTACTCACCGCCGCCTTGGCACTCTCTGCGCTAGTCGGCCTATTGCTGCTGGCATTGCCGACAATTTTGCACAAAGCAGGCCTCCACCCGGAGTACAACGGAGCAATGGCTGAACTGCCGGGCAAGCGCGCCCTCATTATTACCACGAGCCACGGCGTGCTAGCTGCGCCAGGGCAAACCGACGGTCCGGCGACTGGGGTGGCAGCCTCCGAACTGACGCATCCGTACTATACGTTCCTGGATGGCGGTATGACCGTAGATGTCGCCAGCATTCAGGGTGGTGACATTCCCATTGACCCGCAAACCTTGCTGTTCATGGTCAGATCACCGGAGGACGAGCGCTACCTAGACGACTCCACCGCTCAGGCCAAGGTGCAGAATTCTATTGCCATCGCAGACGTCATTGTCGAACAGTACGATATCGTGTTTATTGCCGGTGGCTGGGGAGCAGCCTACGACCTAGCGCAGTCTGCTGACCTGGCGGCCTTGGTGAGCTCCGCCTACTACGACGAACGGGCTGCAGTGATTGGCGGTGTTTGTCACGGTGTGCTGGGGTTGGTGAATGCGCGAGATAGAGACGGCGAACTATTGATCGCTGGACGCCGTATGACCGGGGTAACGGACAAACAGATAAAAGAACTGGGTATCGAAATTACGCCCCTGCATCCGGAGACAGAACTGCGTAAGGCAGGCGTTATATTTGAGAGCCAAAGCGCATTTATAGATGTTTTCGCTACCCATGTTGCAGTGGACGATGAGCGACGCTTCGTTACTGGACAGAACCAGAATTCAGGCCTAGAAGCAGCGCATACCATAATGCGCATTCTGAGTGAGCGTAGCTGATTGCTGAATAGGCCGAGCAATGCGCTGTAACAAGCGCAGCGTCAAGTCCGGGGTCAATCAGAGCATGCGTACGCTTTGAAAAGTTGCAAAAATTCTATGCCCAGAGCACCAAATGGAGTCTGCCCCATGGCGATGCCTGATCGAGATTTCTTACAGGCCTGAAAAATTCCCTGCCGGCATGGATTTCGACACTTTGACCGTAACGCGAACAGTTGGCAGGATTAGAAAAAAGGAGTCTGCCAATGCACGATTTACCGAACCCCGCTAAGCGCGTTCGCATCCGCCAAGTTGCGCTTTGCACCGATGACATCTGGCCAGTGGAAACAGCAGTGGCACAACAGCTCCAAGTGACGCCTGTGCACCGTGATAAACCGGGTGCACCTATTTGGATGTTCAACTCGGTCATCGCGGTTGGCAGTACTTTCTTGGAAATTCTCCAGCCTGAGCGTGATACCGCGCCAACGCAGAAATTTCTCGACAAACAAGGCGGCCCCGCAGGCTACATGTTGTTGCTGCAGGTTGATGATATCGACGCTGCGAGGAGCCGCGCTGAGGCCGCCAATGTGCGGGTTGTAATGGACATGCCAAAACGCAGCTATCACGGTGTTGCCGGTGCTGCAGTTCACCTGCACCCCGGCGATACCGGTGGTGTGCTGACGTCGTTGGATTGGATGGAAGACTGGGACAGCTGGGCTTGGGGTGGGCAAGCTTGGCCTTGGCATCAAAGAACTGATGTTGTCAGCGGTATCGTCGGCGTTGAAGTGACCTGCGCAGACCCGGCAAAAGTTGCCGAGGGCTTTGCGCAGTTTATTGGCAGAGAGGTTGATGCGCAGGGCCGGATGCAACTCGACGAAAGCTATGTCCACTTTGTCCAGGGTGATTCGGGTCAGCGCGATCGTCTCACCGCCATTGATATGACTGCTACCGATAGAGCCAGAGTCGGCGAACAATTCGAGTTTGCGCGCACTAAAGTCAGGCTAGTCTGACCGCAGACCATGCCCAAAGGCCTTGCTAACGTTTTAACGAGACGATAGCCAACCTCTAATCGCCTTTGACCTGGTCGATATAAACCGCGTACAGCCGCACATCTTCAGGTCGAAGGCCGCCAAAGTTGACCCGTATACGAATTTGTCCAGTTAAGGGCGCAACGAGCGAGTGCTGCTGCCATGTCACTGGCCGAGCGAGGCCCGGCTCCTCAGGCCCGCGGCAGGCGTCGCGGTCGTAACCGGAAATCGGCCGAAATTCGCGGTCTAGAATTTCTACGGAGAGGCTGGAATGCTGGTTGATGCCCTCGACATTCACGCTGACGCGCACAGCGCTACCCTCTAAGTCTATGGGTGCGGAAACAAAGTGCGAGGGTGACCCAGAAGACCTCGCCCAAGCGCCTGTGTCGAAGGGCGAGAAGTAGCTCAGTCGATCGCGCGGCCAACTGGTGACGCGCACACCATCGCTGGCTTCCTCTGGCCAAGGCGCGTACCAGAACAAGGTTTCCTCACCAACGTTTGCGAAACCCTGTCCTTGGATCAGCGCAGGAAAATTGAGGTCAAGAGAAGCACGACGTTTCTCTCCCCAACTGTCTTCCGCAGCAGAAACCATGGGAAAGTCTGGCACCGGCTCTTTGTAGTGCAATGCATCGTTGCTAACGGCGAGCCCGAGATCCATGGTCAGCATGCGCCGGTCATTCGATGGATGCCCGTTCCATTTGCCGTAAAGGCCAACGATCACATTGCCACGGTTCCAAAGAGCCGCACCGAGATGCACCTGTTCACCGTCATTTTTACCCGACACCGAGGGTTTGGGCGAAACATGGCTGCGCCTTAGGCCAGCGCAGGTAGCCTCGGCCCAGTTTTCAAAATCGTAGGAAGCGGCGGTTGAGAGTTGGCGAATGCCAACACCGTGTTTGCCCCCTTGACCAGCCAGATAATAGCATCCGTCAATCTTTGCCCCACCGCCCATTTCGAACCAGCCGCCTACCGGGTTGTTGGGGGACTCTCGCCAAGTTAGCCCGTCGGCGCTATAGGCTACGCTAAGATGAGATCCGTGCTTGCGTGTTTCGAAGGCCATCTTGAAATGCCGACTCGGGTCCGGGTCGTCAGGATCATAGAAAACAATGCAGGCTTGGACATGCATATCCTCACCCATCGCAACCAAGTTGTTGCGCTTGCTGCCGTGATAGTCAACCAGCCCCAGATCAGGTTTTTGCCAATGTCGCCCATCGAGACTTTTGGCGAAACAAACGCGCTGATGCCATGGCTCGTCCGGTCCCTGTCCGAGGTACCACATCCAAAGCTCGCCCTGAACCTCAATGACCGTGCCATAAAAGGCGATCCACAGACTGTCGTGAGCACCTGGCTCGCCTAAGGGCACGACGGGTTTGGTGCCGTGACCGCCGATACGGCCCTGCAACGTTAGCCCCACACCGTGTTGGAAGGGGATGCTAAAATCATCAAAGGGAAAGAGAACGATACTGTCGAGGCTTTGGGCTGCGCCGCCATTGTAGATACGCATGTTATTTCCTTAAAACCCAGTCGACTTACTCCACGACTGTGGTTGAGATGATAAATCTATCGCGTCTACAACGCTTGGATTCCATGCTGCGCAAGGTGTCAAAGAAACGCCTGATGGTGGCGATAGGACCACAGACGCCGCATAGGTCTGAGCACCACGTAAAACACGACTACAGGGTGCAACCTCAGATAAAAGGCAACGAGCGTTTTCGCAGCCTGTCGATTCCTCTAAGATGATGCACCTCAGTTACAGGGAGAAGGAAAGTGCAGTTTGATGAAGTTGTCCTCGGGCGTCGCAGCATTCGCGGTTACAAAAGCGATCCAGTGCCAAAAGCTCTGATTGAGGAAGTGTTAGCGCTGGCAATGCGTTCTCCCTCGTCTATGAATACGCAGCCTTGGAACTTCACGGTTGTTTCTGGTGAACCATTGGACCTCATCCGCGCCGGTAATACTGAGCGCAACCTCGCTGGCGTGCCACATTCGCGCGAATTCCGCATCGGACAGGCTTTTGCCGGGCAACATCGTGACCGTCAAGTAGGGGTCGCGAAGCAGCTTTTCGCGGCGATGGATATCGCGCGGGAAGACAAAGAACAACGTCAGGATTGGGTGCTGCGCGGCTTTCGCCAGTTTGATGCACCCGTGTGCGTCATCATTACCTATGACGCAGTGCTAGCAGATAGCGACGACACTGCTTTTGACTGTGGCGCCGTGACGACAGCCCTCGTTAACGCAGCTTGGTCACGAGGCCTGGGCGCTGTTATTAACAGTCAGGGGATTATGCAGTCACCGGTAGTGCGTGAGCATGCGAAGATCGCGGACGATCAGGTGATTATGAAAGCCGTTGCTCTTGGCTGGCCGGAAGAGAGCTTTCCTGCCAACGCAGTGGTGTCGGAACGGAAAAGCGTTGCAGAAGCGGCTAGCTTTTTAGGCTTCGAGGACTAAAGCGCAGGTTCCGATACGCGGCAACAATCGACGTGGCGATAGGGAGCCGTTGGTTTGGTTGTTGCGCCCACAAATCAGTGAAAATCGTTTTTTTGCAGCATTCGAACTAGCAAAGCAATCCCAACCAGCGCCCGTGGCTTTAAGGGCTTGCTTGGTAAAAATTGATGCCAGAAAGCGCCAGGGTTGACCTGTCCGTTTTGCGGGGAAGGCTACGGCGACGAAATACCCCATCTCAACACTGGAGTAGTTCTGGGGGGAAGGTCAGGCAGTTGCCCTTGCTTGGGATGTTTAAAATCCAAGTATAGACAGCGTTACAACTCCATTGGGATTTTGAAGTGCGTACGCATAATACGATCCCGATGTTCAATGAGTATAGGGTCTACGGCCGCTGCAACTTCGGGCTTTACGCGTTCGAACCTCGCACGGATTGCTGGGTCCAGTGGGCACTCTTCCGCTGATTGAATCAACGCCAGATTGCTGAAAGCAGCCCAGTAGAAATCAACCGCGGTAAGCGTGTCACCGATTAGATAGTTGCTACCTTGTTTTGCTTGGGACTGCAGGATGGTAGTGAGGTACTTAAGGAAGGTAATCGAGCGCTTCATCGCAAGCTCACCGTCTTGTTCGTTGTAACCGTATTTCTCGCCAAATGCGCCTGGAGCTTGGCCTGCCTTAGCAGCAGTGTGCATGCCGTCTAAGCGGCGATTCCAACCAAAGCCGAGCTGCCCGCAGATTGTGTAGGCGAGACCAAAGAAATTTACCCTAGCCGCTTGCTCCTCGGGTATTAGAGGTTTATCTGGAGCGAGTTGTTCTAACAACATGAGAATGTCATCCCACCGATTGAGTGGCGGTTCGTCATTCCAAGCAACCACAGGCCCTGAGTTAACACCGGCCCAATTGACGATGGCTGTGTTTTCGCCTCGCGCCTGCTGGGCACCTACGGCATAGGGCAGACCTTTGTACTCCATCATGGCTTTGGCGGCCTGGCCCCAAGGGCTGGGAAATCCTTGCACCAGAATGATGCGCAATCCGTCGGCGGAAATTATGTGTCCGATGTCTTTGTATTCCATTCAAAATACCCTTTGTTCTATCAGCCGATTATTTTAGTCCGTTGCCTATAGCCAGACTTCTAAGTTACCAGACCGGCCAATGTCCCGCTCGAGTGTCATGTCCAGCACAGATGCCATTTCCACGCTCTTCAGCAGTTCTACCATATCGAATCTCTGCGCGTCAGGTCGTGTTGCGACGTAATCCTGCACGCGTTTCAAAACGTAAAATCGGAATGGTTGGGTCGCAGCGGTTATACTTCGACCCTCGACATCGAAAGTAGCGGTGCCTACTGTGCGTTTCACCTCTGCGCCTGATTGGAGCATCGGTTGGGATTGAATCCAGTCGTTGATCTGCACGCGCGCGGCTTGAGTTTCTGGCACGAAATCGATGGCGAAGTGCCGTAATACTTCAAGCAGGGTCTCTGGAATTTCGTCGTGGGCGAGATATTTTTCGCTCGCGGCATGGGTCGCACCAAGATTTGAATCATGACGGTGCATGCGTTCTACCCAACGTAGCACGTTGATACCGTGCTCGGGCATCAATGATAGCGGTTTGGGGTCTCGGCCGAGGTGAGCATACATGGGAGCGATCAAGCCGAAGTCGCCAATGCTCGGTTTGCCCCCGAGTAGATACGGGAAGAGGGCGAAGTGCGCGTCCAACGCTTTGAGTAATCTTAAGTAGAGAGATTCCACCAGGGGAATATTCTCCTCAGATGCGCCAAGGTCGACACAGCTTTGTTTCAAGCGTTTGAATCGGCCCATAACGGTATAATCCGAAGGGGCATCACGGGGCGTGATTTCCTCAAAATGACTGCGCAACAATGGTTCGTTTTCTGGGTATCGCCAACGATAGTGCATTGCTGGACGTAACAATCCCTCAGACGCGATTGCGTCGATTAGGAGGCTGACCGTGTTCTGCTTGGGCGTCTCAGGTGTGTACGGCGTCCCTAGTTTGGCTTCAAAGTGATCGACTATGGCGACGCTGTCTCGAATGACTAAACCGTCGGCGAATTCCATAGTGGGCATGCCACGACGTCCGCCCGCCAGTGGGATGACCACATCCTCATAGTGGTCCGATATCGGCGCGATTTCGCGAAACTCAATGCCCGCCTTGATGAAGTAGCTACGCACCCGGCCGGTATAGAGAGATAAGGGCGAGCCGTATAGCGTTACAGGTTCGACTGGGACTTTACGCTCAAGATTCGACATTTCTGTGGCCTGCGTAGACGGATATTTGACGTTAATTTCTGATCGCTACTTTACGAATTATTTGAAAGTTAAGCTCCGGCTCGATCTCGGATGCCGATCCCCACGACTTTTTCCATGCTACCGGGAAAATCCTCAATCGTGCCGGCGGCCTGATCAAGCAGGTTGGCCATTTGTGCTGTGGTAAGGGTGACCATCTCCACGCAGCCGTTCCAGAAGCCGTCAATTGACTCGAACTGCTGCAGCAACTCCCGGCCCGTCACTTGCACCACACTTCCAACGCGGTCGAGTTGACGAGCGATAAGATCTAAAGTTTCTCTGGTCAGGATGGAAGTCATTCCATATGGCTCTTAAATTCAATGTCGGAGTCTAGTGTATCAGTAAGGATCAGGAATGCTCTTAGAGGGCCTGATCAGTCAGGGGCTCAAGGAGGGTCTGGATGGGTAATAAAAATAAAAAGCCATACAAAACCATCCTTTAAATATTTATTGGCGGAATAGGTATCCGCCGTTTTAACGACTCTCTACGATCCAAAAGGGTTTAAGGATTGAAATAAAAGCAATTAAAACATTGAGTTATGATAATATATTGCGTCGATTAATCTCATAACGTCCCACAAGATCTTAATCAAATTGAGGGGCTAGATGAGGGGCTGAGGTGCGATGTGTTGAATGTCAGGCAGATAGAATATTGCCGTGGTCCAAAGGTTTTGACCGATGGTCAAGGCCTCAGACTTGAGGTTGATAAGTCCCAAAACAAGAAATGGATCTTCAGATTTACTCTGAATCAAAAGCGGCGCGACATGGGATTAGGGCGGTTTCCCGATGTTGGATTGCGTGAAGCGAGAATACGGCGCGATGAGGCTCGGCAACTTGTTGCGCAAGGCCATGACCCCATAGCAGCGAGGCGTCGTATTCGCGCAGAGCAACATGTGACTTTTGAGTTTGCGGCTGAGCAGTTTATCCAGAGCAAACAGGGCGAGTGGAAAAACCATAAACATCGACAACAATGGCGAAACACGCTCGATGCCTATGCGATTCCTAAAATCGGTAGGACCTTAGTTAAAGACATTGATGTTCAAGATGTTCTAAACGTTATTGAACCGATTTGGCACAGCAAAACAGAAACGGCTAAGCGTGTTCGCGGGCGTATAGAAAAAGTGCTGGGCTGGGCAATTGCGATGGGTCATAGAACTAGCCACAACCCAGCGGTGTGGACAGGCTTGCTTGAAAATCTACTACCGTCCCCGGCGAAAATCGCCCCACCGGTTCATCATGCGGCCATGTCGCTTGAGCAAATCCCTGAATTCTATAGCTGGCTAAAGAGCGAAACCTCCGTATCGGCTGCGGCGCTACGATTTCTCATTCTAACGGTTGGGCGTACCAGTCAGGTTACGGGCGCTCGATGGGACGAGATTAGATTGGAGGATAAGCTATGGTCGATACCGGCCAATCGAATGAAATCTGGGAAAGCGCACGAAGTCCCCTTGTCGAATGAGGCGCTGCAGTTGTTGGGGCAGTTACCGCTTTCAACCGACAACCCGTTTTTGTTTCCGGGTTTAAAGTCTGGTCTGCCAATAAATTCAAATTCAATGCGGCTATTTTTGCGTAAGAAAATGCCCCAAGCGTCATTCACCGTTCACGGGTTTCGGTCGGCATTTAGAGATTGGGCAGAGGAGCAGAACCAGTGGGGTAGCAGGGCGATTGAAGCTTGCCTCGCCCATAAAAATACAAACAAGGTTGAATTAGCGTACCTCCGAACGACTTTGATCGATTCTCGCCGTGAAATCATGAACAGCTGGGCTAATGCTTTGCGCGCCTAACTGCCTGTGTTAGATCATTAAAATGCGGTCTTAAAGCTGCTCAGAGTACGTCAGGGATTTGGAACAGGCGCTAACTACTTTTGACTGTGGAAATATTTCGCAAATAAAAAAATCTTCATCGAAGAATATTTAGATCCTGAGAATAGAAGTTCAAGGTGTCAGAAGGTTGTAGTAATTTGTTTCTGTTGTTAAAGACATCACAAGGGTTGGTGGAGTTAGATGTTCGAGTTCGTTGAATGCGCTGAAAAAGCTCTTTGGTGAATATGATGCCACTTTCTACAACTAATCTTTCTCTTCTAACAGACCATATCTTTTGGAAATTTGATGGCTCTGTAACGGAGCGGTCCGAATATTTCGTCGTTCAGCACGCTCATCGTCCCGAATATATTTGGGGGAATTGCCTCGTCCTAAAGGAAGCGCCAGATATAAACGTCTTAAATAGGCTGATAGAGAACTTTAGAAAAGAATTTCCAGGCCAGAACATAAGCACGGCGGCAATTTGTTGGAGCAGTGGTGACGCACATCGTCCTATGGCGTTATTAGATCGGTTGCCGTCGCGCGCGCGGTTGAGGGTTGCAAGTGCCATGTCTGCCAGCGATGTAACTTTGCCTCCCCACGTGTTAGCGAACACTGATATTCGGTGTATATGCAGTGACGCGGAATGGGATGATCTCTTTCGAGCAAAGCTTAGGTCTGCTCCAGATGCTTATCCGCAAGAGATCTATTCGTCTTATCTTAGAATGCAGTTACGTATGTACCGTGCGATGTGCGATCAAAAGCTTGGGTGTTGGTATGCGCTATACGAAGGCGGTGAATTAGTTTCGAATCTAGGCATTTTTGGGGTAAACGGCCTTGGGCGTTTTCAAATTGTGGACACGATTCCAGAGGCGAGAGGCAAGGGGTACTGCCAAACGTTGGTCTACTTTGCCGCGATAGATTACCTGCCACGTGTAGATGCGCTTGTCATAGTGGCGGATACATCAGGTGCCGCTGGAAGGATCTACCAAAAAATTGGATTTGAGGTAAGGGATTACTTGGCAGAGTTAGAAGTTAAATGCCCCAACGAGTACCCGAGATAGTGTTACCACTAATCATCAATATCCAGTTAAGAGACCAAGGCATAGCTTACGACAAGCTAGAAGGAGTCTTCTTGCAAGCTTCTTGGTTTGTTGAGCTATTATCTTATGCGAGGCGTATAGGACAGTCTCTTTTATTAGCCTGTTGCGGCTATTTCCGCTATTCGGCTAAAAGACTTCCGAACTTGGTTTAGGTATAGCTACTTGTTTCCGCTCTTTTTTATAGGCTACTGCAGGTTTGTAGTGTGCCTCTGGAAGTGCTTTAGCCGTTACCCTCGCAGATTTGACAACGCTCTTAGGGTCAGACCATGTTAGATAAGAGCATCGTAAGTCAAATGTTTCACAGGACTGCTAGTGTTCAAGTTTTCCGAACCATAAAAATGTAGACAAAAACTGCGAGAAGAATGAAACCCAAAGATGCAATGGTTAGAGTTTCCCTTAGACCTATGATTGCCGCAAAAGCGCCACCAATAAGTAGCCCAACTACATTCGATGTCGATGGCAGAACAATAAAAATGGAAGAGACTCTACCTAAAAGCTCGTTAGGTGTCTGTGCTTGTTGCTTTGTAATCATCTGAATTGACATCACTGTCATGGCAGTGTCACCGACCAGTTGTTGAATAAAGAGTGCGGCAAACATCAATGCATAACTTCCAGAAACGGTTGCGATCAAAAGAATTCCGAAGGCGCCGATCAATATGCAAGCGAAAACAATGACTGGAAAATCAGCGTATTTTGATACGTGACTTGAGAGGATGGCACCTCCGATGGCTCCCGCACCGCCCACGGCAGTCAACAAACCAAGCAGCAGGGGTGAGACGCCGACGTCTGTGAGTACATACAATACATAGAGTGCGCCAATCATTCCGCCGAACAGTGCCATTACGCTGTTGATCGTAAGGAGCTGTTTCAGGGATATGCTTTCGAGTACCGCATCGCAACCCGCTTTAAACTCCTACCAGAAACCTGATACCGGTTTCTCCTCGCTTTTTGAAACTTCATCTCTTTCAATTTTTGAAAGCAGGCCTGCTGAAACGAGATAACTCAATGCATCTGCGATCAAGGCAAAGGGCGCCGTAATTATGGTGATCAAAACACCAGCCAGAGAAGCGCCACCGACTTCAGACACGGCCTCACTGATGCCCAGCTTGGAGTTACCATCCATCAACTGGTCTTGCCTAACAAGAACCGGCAGCAGGGATTGATCAGATATCTTTGCTACTGCTGTAGTG
>JAACDW010000257.1 GCA_009936775.1 Pseudomonadota bacterium | reverse complement strand
TCCTTCGTGGAAATGGAGCTAGCTGCCCGCTACACAGATAACGAAACCGTTGGCGGCACAACAAGCTGGAAAGCTGCTTTGTCGTGGTACCCCATTGAAGATTTGCAGTTGCGCTTCAGTTTTAACCAAGCGGTAAGAGCTCCAAGCATCAATGACCTGTATCTGAACTTTGGTAATCAGGACACCCTAGCGCCACCCACCTTTTTCGACCCATGCTCCGCAGTGGTATTCAACGGCTCAGTTGATCTGCAGGCTCGCTGTTTGGCCACCGGAGTCCCAGCGGAGCAAATTGGTAGCGCGGCCTTGAACGTCAGTGCAGCAGGGATCGAGGGCTATTACGGTGGTAATGAAACCATTACCGAGGAAACCGGCAATACCTTTTCCGCGGGATTGGTCTGGACCCCGTACAGTATCGAGGGGCTATCAGCGAGCATCGACTATTTCGATATCGAGATAGAGGACTACATTGCGCGCTTACCTGGCGGCGCTCGGGAACATATTGCTAACTGTTACTTCCCCGGTGAGGCGTCGGTGTTGGTAAATGGTTTTTGCTCATCGGTAGAGCGTGACGACGCAGGTGTTATGACTCGCGTTAACGCGGGTCTAAAAAACATCGCGACGCACTCGATTCGCGGCTTCGATCTTTCCATCAACAAAAGCTCTGACTTTTTCGGCGGTGTCGTCGATGCCACCTATGTGGCGAGCTTCATTCTCGACAAAGACTATGTTGTCGATGGCACCAATTTGAGCGTTTCGTGTGCGGGTAAGTTTAATGTTGCCTTGGGCGGTGACGCCTGCCGACGGCCGGTAACAGATCTCAAGCACAGGGCTACTTTGTATTGGTCTCGAGATGTTTATTCCCTGCAACTGACATGGCGACATCTGTCGTCTGTTGAAGACGGTGACCCTGACAGTGAATACTTGGTTGAGTCTATCGGCTCGTACAACTCGTTGGAGCTTGGGGCGACCTACGAAATGCGCAATGGCATCACCTACGTGGGTGGCGTGCGTAATCTGCTTGATAAAGAGCCGCCGGTTCTGGGTAGCAATAGCTCCGAAGCGAACACGTATCCCAACCTCTACGATGTTTTTGGCCGAACAATTTACTTACGCGCCGCATATCAGTTTTAGCGGTAATTTGTAGCTGTGGCATCCCAACCGGCAACCAGAGATTCGACAATGTCGCCAAGCTGTAGGCTCATCTTGCTTAGGCTTTGTGTCGTTCTAGTCCTTGGCGTCGGCAGCAATAGCGTTTACGCGGCACAAACGTTGGCGACCAATATCGGCGTTTTCAGCGATGCTGGTACGGTGCGGCAGGTGGAGTGCCATTTGGTCGCATCCGGGCCGTTGCGCTATCCGCCCAAGGCCAAGCGTTATCGTTATGTGGGTCAGGTGATCGTCAGATTTGGCATCAGCCCCGAGGGCAAAGTAGTGGACCCCTTCGTAGCAGAGAGTGAACCGCCCGGAGTATTCGAGCGCGCGGCACTCATGCATGTAAAAACCTGGCGCTATGCAGCCCCTACGTTTGAGGGTAAATCAATCACGGTAGACGACGTGGCCGTTCGCCTCGTTTTCGACCCGAAGCGCCGCTAAAGGGCGTTTCGGTGACCGTAAAAGCTCGAATTATCGCCCTCGCCTTAGTCGGAAATGCGGCCATCGCGCTGATTTTTTTATTCCTATCCTCATATCAATCGCAGCAGCAAGAAACCTCGTCTATTGCCAGTAGTGCCAGTCTCTACCAGCAGGCTTGGCGCACGGTGCTTAATGATTCCTATAACGCATCCGTTGGGCGCTTTCATCCGCAAACTGGCGATGAGATGAACCTGCAAATTTGGGAAGCCGACCCCTTTGCAGATCCTTCTGCAGGAACGGCCGATGATCCCAATGCCCGGCTGCAGGCGCTGCTGCGCGCCGCAGATGGAGAGTTGGTGGCAACAGATTTTATGGATGCCTACTTTGCCGAAGCGTTGGAGTGGGGCGACATCAGTTTTGTTATGGCTTTCAATGCCGAGGGGCAGGGGGTCTATTGCGGCACGGCATATGAGGGCTATGGGATCGACCCTTGTGCTGAGGACG
>JAACDW010000256.1 GCA_009936775.1 Pseudomonadota bacterium | reverse complement strand
CTGCACCGCAGGGCCCAGGCTCAATCACCTTCTGTGTTTTGTTCCAGCACTTGCCGTCTTGCGCAGCCCATTCCAAATACGATTCGGCATAAATCGTACCCGTTAGATGATTGTGTAGATCACCGCCCTTGGGCATTCTGAACAGAAAGTTACGCAGCTTGACTGGGTCGTTTTTCGCCACGGCATAAGCCGTTGCCGCGCTCTTCGCTTGCGCCGTTGTGGCAAGCAGAAAAAGTGCCGGGGTGGCCAAGCCAAGCAGTGCTGCGACGCTGCCCCCCGTCAGGAGTTTTCCGAGTAATCCGCTCCGCTTCACCATGCTCTCCTTTTTTGTTGCTTCCGTCACCTGTGACGCCATCGGTTTTTTTCTTCCGCAGGCCGTACTGCTGCGATGCAAGAACAACGCCAACCTCTGTCCAGCCCAATACCAACCGGGATAATTTGAGACACCGGCGCAAACGTGCAACGAGCCTGTCGATGGCCGGCTTATTGAACGCCTGGCGCGCACCATTAACACGCACCGCGGCTCCATAGTAGTGCAAATAAGCCCTGCCTTGGCGCCGTAAGCCCTGCTAGCATTACAATTCCGCGATGTTTTCGTGGCATCGTTATTGCATCTGACGGTTACGCCCTTTGCGCCGCATTAACAATCAGTTCTACCGTTGAGTGATCGGGGCTAGCTCAGCACACAAGATTTACAGGACGTTGACTATGGGACACGAGGCAGAATTTAGCCCACAAGATTTAGACGGTGCCATTGGCGCCTTCAACGAAGCAGGTTTCGTCATTCTCAAAGGGGCAGTACCTTCAGCGGACCTCGACACGATTGAAGCAGAGCTCGCTGCTGCGCAAGATCGGCTGATCGAAGGCAAACTCGATGACCGCTATGGGACCGAACTACTCGATGAGCCCGGCGTCACCTTCGAGGGCGAGGCGTTTCGCCACTATGTCATCAACTGCACCGAGCTATCGGCCAAGGCACTTTCGGTGGCCCAGTCACCCCTACTCAAAGCCTTCGCGAACAAACTTTACGACACCGATGACGCCTGGCTTAACGACTACGCGCGCTTTGGCGTGGTGTACCAAGACGCCCGCACCGATGAAGGCTCTAAGTACTCGCGCATTGGTTGGCACGCGGACTTCAATTCCGATGAAAACAGCGCTGCTTGGCCCGGGTTCGCTTTCACCATTCACATCGACCCAACGTCGCCGGCCAACGGCTTTCTGCGCGTGGTGCCCGGCTCTCACAAAATCGACACGCACAAAGACGACATTGGCTCTTGGGCCTTCGACCATGTGCAAGGCGAGGTGCCGGTTTTCGCCGAGCGCGGAGACATTATTTTGCACGACTATCGCCTCTGGCACGCCGCAGCGCGTGGCACTGCCGACGGCTTATCCGGCCGTCGCCGACATGTTCGCGGGTCATGGTATGCCGGCGAGCGTTATGACAAAGATCATGGCATCGGCGAGTTTTATAAGAACGCAGCGCGCTAATTGAGCGCCCTTCGAATCCCCAGAGGCGGTGCATGATGTCGAATTTGCACGACGTTATACGCCTCGAAGGGTTCCTCAGCCGACAAGAGGTATGCATGGAAGCTGGCAACCAGAGCACTTCCGACATTGTACTCGAAGGAGTTCGTAAGCGATTTGAACTGGCCAAGGGCCAAGTCATAGACGCTGTTGAGCATGTGGATCTCAACATTGCGGGTGGAGAGTTCATCGCCCTCATTGGCCCGTCTGGCTGCGGCAAAAGTACCTTGTTGCGGATGGTGGCGGGACTGGAGACTCCCAGTCACGGTCAGATCAAGATTGCCGGCCAAACACCCAACGAATGTATTAAGCAGCAAAAGCTGGGGATCGCCATGCAGGAGCATGGCCTGATGCCCTGGCTTAGCGCTTGGGACAATATCGCGCTGCCGTTTCGTTTGGCAGGCTTACCGGTCGACATTGATCGCGTCCACGAGCTATTGGCCTTAGTTGGTCTCGATGAATTCGCCAACGCCCTGCCCAAGCAGCTCTCCGGGGGCATGAAACAACGGGTCAGCATCGCCCGGGCGCTGGCCTTAGAGCCTCAGGTGCTTATTTTGGACGAACCCTTTGGTGCGCTGGACGCCGTTACTCGGCGACTCATGAACAACGAACTTCAGCGCATTTGGAGCCGCAAACCCACGACGACGATCTTAGTCACCCATAGCGTCGAAGAGGCCGTCTTTTTGGCCGACCGGGTCTGCCTGATGAGTCCGCGCCCGGGCCGGCTTGCCTTAGTAGAGCCCATCACTCTGGAACGCCCACGCAGTTTGGAAACCATGCAGACGGCCGAATTTCGCAATCTGCTCGCCAAGCTGACTGCGGCGCTGGACGAGGTATGTATGTCGGCACCTGCCCAGTGAACTTCATCAGTGAAGCACTGAAGTGGGTTGTTGGGCTTGGCATGCTCTTTGTTCTGTGGGAGGTCGCCGGTCAGCAAAGTTGGCTAGGCAAGGCATTACCGCCGCTGTCGTCTATTGTCAGCTACGCCATGGAGCCGCGCAGCTACGAACTGCTGATGCGCAGTGCATCGATCACGGCGTCCAATGCGCTCTATGGTTTTCTTATCGGCTCCATTGTTGGCTGGGCAATCGCTTGCTCTGGACAGATTTGGCCACCCATGAAGAAGGGCCTAGACACCCTCTCGACTTTCGTTAACGCCATACCGCTGATTGCCCTCGGCCCCTTACTGATCGTCACCGTCGGTGAGCAGTCTACGCCCATGGCCACTGCTGCCTTAGCCGTTTTCTTCACCGTCTTTGTTGCTGTGCTAGGCGGCTTTGAGCGCGTGCCCAGCGTGCACGACGACGTGATTCGCACGTATGGCGTGACTCGCTGGCGGGCACTTTGCTTCATTGAATTCCCGAATGCTCTGCCCAGCCTTATCGACGGGCTTAAACTCGGCGCAAGTTCGGCGGTACTGGGCGCTATTCTGGGCGAGTGGTTCGGTGCACCTGCTGGCTTAGGCGTGCTGATCGTCAGCGCCATGCAGAATTTTCAGATTAACCTGCTGTGGTCGGCAGCGTTCTTGGGTACAGCCATGTCTGGCATCGGCTTCTTCGTGCTTGCCCTGTTGCAACAAAAATTGCTGCCGCGCCTAGGATGGTGAGGCAATCCCTCAGTCGAATTTGGAGCCGCTATTGGGGTATCTTCCTGCTGGTGGGGCTATGGCAGCTCTTTGTCAGCGTCAACAATCTCAACACCATCGTTGCACCATCGCCGCAAGCGGTTGTGCTGTCACTGCTCAACAATGCTGACTATTTTGCTGCTGAGGCGCTGCGCACTACGTTGACCGCCTCGGGTGGTTTGGCGCTGGGATTGCTGTTGGGATTCGTCATCGCTTGTTTGTCGTGGACCGCACCGTCCCTCAGTGGTGTGCTTACCCCAATGGCCTTACTCATACGCTCAATTCCCATCGTTGCCTTCGTACCCATTATTGTGCGCGTAGCCGGCTACGGTACTCACACCGTGTTGATTGTGACGACGTTTCTGTCGTTCTTTCCTTGCTATGTCTTCGCTCTGTCAGGCTTTCAAGAAGTGGCCCAAGTGCGCAAAGATTTCTGCTGCTCCTTGGGCTGTTCTACCTCCGGCTTTCGCGGCTGGCGGTTTTTCCGCCACGTTGCCATGCCCAGTGCAGTGCCCAATATTCTTACTGCATTGCGTCTGCTTGCGCCCACCGCCCTGCTGGTGGCCTTGGTTGCAGAGTTCTTAATCGGAACCGACGGTTTGGGCTATGTGATGATCCGCGCGCGCAGTGATATGGAAATGGATAAATCCTGGGCCGCAGCCTTATTAGCCTCTGCCCTCTCGGTGTTATTTTTTGTCATCTTCAGTTATCTGGACAAGAAATATCGTAACAACTGGCAGGCCTAACGCCCGCCAAGAACTCAGGAGCTTGTTGCCGTGAATTTAAATCGCAGACGTTTTGTTGCCGGCATGGCAGCTACCCCAATAGCGGCCAGCCTTGGAGCCCTTGGCGGCTGCAGCGGTGGTAGCGGCCCTCAATACAGTGTGCAGGCCCCGCGCGTAGCGTTAGCGTGGATCAAAAATGTGGAGTATGCAGGCCTGTTCGTGGCAGATGAACTCGATTACTACACAACAGAAGGCATGAAACCAACGTTTTTAGCCGGTGGCCCAAACGCGCCGATGCCCTCGGTCAGTGTATCGGCCGGGAACGCCCAGTTCGGTTTCGATAACGACTTTCGGCGTTTCATGGACGCGGTGCTACTCGGCAACGATTTAGTGATCGTCGGCGCCCAGTATCAACGCTCACCGGGCGGCGTGATCTCGCTGGCAGACAGGCCAGTGAAGAAGCCGGCAGATTTGCTGGGCTGCCGTTTTCTTGGCCAAGAAGGGGTCGAAACCATTGTCGATGCGGTTCTTACCATGGCGGGCCTGCCCGTAGAGTACGACTATTTTCCCGCCGGTTACTCTGTGGCCGGCCTCGTGGAGGGACAAGGTAATGCCTATTCTGGCTTTGCGGTAAACCAGGTCATTACCCTGCAAACCGAATACGGCATGCAAGAGGGCAAAGACTTTTTCTTTACCAGCTGGTCCGACTTGGGCCTGCCGGGATACGCCAACATGATGTTTTGCAAACGCGAATTTGTAGCGGCTGAATTCGACACGGTAGTGGGCTTCTTGCGCGGCACGATAAAGGGCTGGATGTATAACGCCGCCAACCCAACCTTTGCGCCAAGGCTTGTGGTCGACGGCCCCGGCAGAGATCTTGGTTTGGACATTGAACAACAACAAATCCAGAACCAAATTCAGCTCGAATACATGCACAGCCCGCTGACAGCGCAAAAAGGTATTTTCTGGGTGGACCCAAATGATGTGGAAACCAACATGTACCCCTCGCTGCGCGCCACCGGGCGTACCGGTCTGCCGCCAGCAACCGAAGTCTTTGACACCCGCGCGCTGCAGGCGGCTTATGCGGAAATTGACCGGGCCGCAAAGGCCTGATTTGCGCACTGTGCCGAACAATGGCCTTGAGGGTTTGCAGCAGCAACGAAACATGCGCCGCGCGCGCGCCGCGCCAACAAAACCACCGTTTCACGAAGTTAAGGAGACACGATGAGCTTTGAATCTTGCGGAGTCCTGCCCAAGGTCGTCAGCGACCTCGAGGAGGCGAGAGTAGAATTAAAAGAGTCCGGGGCAGTAATTTTCGACTCCATCGAATGCACCGAAGCGGGCACCCGAGCGTTCGCGGAAACCCTGTTCGCCGATACCCTGCGCGCCCTGCCAGAAGGTGCTCGGGTGTTCGAAGGTGGCGAGCACGACATTACCCGGGTGCAGGCCACAAATCTAAAAACCACGCCCTGTCATACCGACGGCTTTGCCTACGGTGACCTGTATCCGGACTACATGCTGTTAAGTTGCGTGCAGGAGTCGAGCGTCGGCGGTGAAAGCATTTTAGTTGATGGCTACAAAGTTTTGCAGGCGTTAGCGCAAGACGATGAATTGGCCTGGGCTGCCACGGCGCTGCGCGAGCGGCAAATCGATCAGACCGAAACGGGCATGCAAACCTCGCTGAGTCCCATTTGTATGGACAACGGCAGCGGTCGCACGATGGTCAGGCGCACCCTCGAACAGCGCCCTGCAGAAGACTCGATAGATCCTGCAAAAGATCAGCAGATGATTGATCTGTGGCGCGACAGTGTCGATCAGGCCTCAAAGTTAGCCCCGCAGTTCAAGCTGATGCCGGGACAGGTTGTTATTGTCGACAACTATCGGCTGATGCATGGCCGCAGCCCCTATGAAGACCTGAGCCGAATGCTGTGGCGGGTGTGGGTGTGGAGCGATGACTGTCTCGGCGTCCCCGATTTACCGCTGGCCTCTGACACCCGTTACGCCGTTGCGCGGGGTTAACCCAGCACAGCCATCCAGCAAAAATTCAAAACAAAAAAAGGCCATCGCTAGCGATGGCCTTTTCGTTACGACGTTGCGTACCTAGAACGTGTAAGAGGCCCGGACCTGATAGCTTCTGGGCAGCTCGGGTAGCACGATCGTTCCACCGAACAGATTCGGGAAGTTGGATCGGAAATACTTCTCGTCGGTTAGGTTCTTGCCATTCAAGGTAAAGGACCAGGAACCTACGTCGAACTTGAAACCCGCGTTTACAAGCGTGTAGGCAGGCAGTTCCACAGCCTGTGAGTAACCCGAATACACTTCTGTGACGTCTGTAACACTGGCGCAGGCCTGTGTGCCGTTGCCGAACTCATAGATTGCACTGAGCGCAAGGATCCTGTCAGGAATGCCTGCTCTGATCGCCTTAGGATTCACTTCAGCAGACCGTATAAACCCACCAGGTTGTCCGCCTAGGTGCAGCGCAGGATCGATATGAGGCATGTCGTCTATACCGAAGAAGCTGTAGTTCCATCCATTATCCAAAGTGGTGAGATTCGACACTTCCTGCTCCGAGTAAGCAAGAGTCAGCGTTAGAGCGTCGGAGACCAGATAGCGCACCTCGACTTCTACACCTTCGCCTAACGACACCTGGTTGGTCACCACGTCTTGAGTGTTCACGTTAAGACGTTCCTGCTCGTAGTAGTTCGCTCGGAAGAACAGCTGGTCGTTCAGGAAGGAGCCTTTAACACCCACCTCGGTAAGCTCAGAAGAGGACACGGCAACACCGTCCGCAATCTGGCCCGGATCGATGTCAGCCATTTGGCTCGCGATCACCGTAACTTGCTCTGAAATTGTCACATATGGAGATAGGCCAATCGGCGTGTTATAGGATAACGAAACCGTATAGGAAAAGGCATCGGTTTTGTCTTTCTCAGACTGACATTCTCTGGGGTCCACTGTTTTTTCGCAGAACTGGGTCGAGTCCAGACGAATCACGTCATATCGAGCGCCAACAAGCAGCGACAGCCCAGCATTCGTATCGATATCGACCAGCGCTGCAAAGCCCAGGACACTATAGTCCCCCTTAAGGTAGTCGGTATAGTCGTCGTCGATACGAACCGCCAATAGTCTTCTATCTAACGCTGTGGATGGGCCTGTAATGTCGCGGCGATGGAAATATTCATTACGATAGTCTTGGCCTCTCTCGAAATCAGTGTATCGATAGGAGGGTGATAAAATCGCGTTCAACTTAAAGGCGTCGTATTCCTTTTTGAAGGCCATCTGCAGCTGATTTTCTATTACCGAGCTGATGCCTAGCTGGGAGAAGCCGTAAGCATTTGTCCCGTAGTTGTCATACTCCTCATAGTAGGTCTTATTGGTCAGCGACCATTCGTCTGAGACATCGTACATGTAGTCGAAGTACAGCACGGTGCTTTCACTAAGCAGCTCATCATCGGGCGCTACCAACACCTGATTACCCTTAAGGGTAGCGGTGCCAACTGTTGCGGGATCCAGTGCAAAATCACGTGATAAATCATCTGCCGAGACGGACGCAGGACCCATAAAAAAGAAGGGGTTCAAACCCGCGCCGTCATTTGCGGCATTGTACTCTTGATGAGAAATGCTGCCGTCACCGTCTCCGTCCAAGGAATACGGGCTGCCAGTGATGTAAGTACCGTTGTCGATCAGGTCTTGGGTTACTCGGTTCCAACCTGCAATTTGGTTACTTTTCCAGTCGTGAAACATGCCGCCAAAAGCGATTCGAGACCGGTCGCCTAAGTCCATGTTAAAGGTGGCTTGCAGCAGGTTAGATTTCACTTCGGTGTTGTCGTAATAGCTGTCTGAATCTTCAAGCTCCCCATAGACGTAGTAGCCAAACTCCTTACCACCAATCTCGCCAGGGCCGCCCAGTTCAGCCGTGAGCACTGACTTCTTCCAGCTGCCGCCGGTATAGCCCACCTGCCCAGTTGGCTCCTCTAGGTACTGTCCTGTCTGCGCTCTCGCTGACTTTGGAACAAAGTTCAGGAAGCCTCCGATTCGGCTAGGACCAGAGATCGGTGAGGCTGGCCCTCGAACGATGTCCACTCTGTCAGCAGCACCAATTGGTGTTGCGTAGTTGCCAGGATTTTCTAACCGGCGAATGCCGTTGAAGTAAACCTCGCCAGGCGTGCCTCGCAGGTCCAAGGCGCCGGCCGCGCCTAAAAATGATTGGGTAAAACTACCGGGGGCTAGGACGATCAGGTCGTCTATCTCGGTGATACCAAACTGCTCCATGGTTTCGATGGAGATTACGCTCGCAGAACGTGGTGTCTCCAATAGGGTTTTATCGAAACCAAAAATAGACTCAATCGGCCCAGTGGGGATTATGCCGATGTCGTCCTCGACTGCTTCCTCAGCAACAAAAGTCTCCAATTCTGCTACTTCTTCTTCCTCCGCCCATAGCCCCGGGGCTATTAGGAGGCTAAGTACAGGTAAGACCCATATCTTATTTTTTCGCTTATTGCGCACGCGATGCTCCTTTGTGTGTGTCTGTTATCGGACCCGTGATGTAAAGCAAAAACCATACCATTGAGGCGGCGGCCCGTTCCTGTCGCTATGCTGCGAACGGTTTGATTGTTCTAAACCGTCGGACAACTTGTCTCGAAGATCATGTTTTTCCTCAACAATTAGGTAGCTCGCTGGGCACCGTCCTCTGCTACCGCAGACATCCAGTTGCTCAGCCTCGCCAAACGGCAGTGGCCCGATTACGTCAATTAAAAGTTGTCGTCAGCGAGATTCTACAGGTTGAGTTAACTTTTGTACCTATTTAGTGCACGCGCCCAAAAATAAGGCGTC
The DNA here is from genome assembly GCA_009936775.1 of Pseudomonadota bacterium. Classification (GTDB taxonomy): domain Bacteria; phylum Pseudomonadota; class Gammaproteobacteria; order Pseudomonadales; family Azotimanducaceae; genus UBA4421. The sequence continues at coordinate 7,433 of JAACDW010000256.1, read as the reverse complement.
ACTTTGCACCGAAACTACGCGCCACGCAGTAGACAGCGTTTTTAGTTGTCATCGCTGAAGACACCCCACTATATTGGACATCCCGATTTGTGCTGCGAACGATGATTACCTGCTCTTCATGACTTACTGCCTAGCCATACAGTTCAACGACGGATTGGTGTTTTGCTCCGACTCCCGTACCAATGCAGGACCGGACCGGGTCAGCACCTACAGTAAGATGCATCGCTTCAACATGGCCGAGGAGCGCTCATTGGTGCTGCTGACAGCGGGCAACCTTGCCACCAGCCAAGCCGTGGTCGCACAAATTCAGCGGGATTTGGCCGCAGGCGGCGACATGAATATCGGCAAGGCGCGGTATGTTTCAGAAGTCGCAGACTACATCGGACAGATCAGCTCTGTGGAACGTGCCAAGTACCAAAAGCTCGGCGGACCTGACGCCGAGGGTTTCGACGCCAGTGCATCCTTTATTTTAGGTGGCCAAATCAAGGGCACGCCCTCGGAGCTCTATCTGATTTATCCCGAGGGCAATCACATTACTGCCTCGGACCAGCACCCGTATCTGCAGATTGGTGAGACCAAGTACGGCAAACCCATCCTCGACCGCATTGTTCAGGCCGATATCTCGCCGGAGACGGCACTGCGCTGCGCCATACTTTCCATCGACTCCACCATGCGCTCCAACGCCACAGTAGGCCCGCCGCTGGAATGCCTGTTTTATCGAAACGACAGCCTTGCGCCCTACGAGCGCTACAGCAAACTGGAAGAAAGCCACCCCTACCTAATTGCCATTCGGCAAGATTGGGACAAAAGCATTCGCTCAGCGGTAGAACGCCTGCCGCGCTTTACGGTTGACCTCGAAGATCCCCAATAACTCGATACACGAGCTCAAGCTTGTCGATGACACGAGGTCCGATGGCAAAGGGGTAGGCATCAGCGCGGCCAACGCTGCGGTTCAGCTCGTTCAGCACCACACTCACCTGCTGCCAAGCCGCCACGCGCTCAGCAACGGTCATCTGCGGCGTTACTGCTGGCGTTAAGCTGTGCGCTTCGGCCGTTTCCAGCGCGTCGAAGATGTGCAGATAGTGGCCCCAAGTTTCTGCCCAATCCTCCAGCGGATGCGCGGTGGCGTAGGCGCTGATATGGGTTGCATCCCAATCTGCCGCTGGACCGCCTGCATAGTAGGCCGCAAGCGCACTGGCGTAGTCAGCGGTGGGATCGCCGAATAGGCTTACAAAATCGCCATGACTGGAGGCATTGGGCGCTAACAGCGACCAATAGTAGTGACCGGATTCGTGACGAAAATGCCCGAGCAAGGTTCGATAAGGCTCCTGCATTTCAGCCTGCATGGCAGCGCGGGCAAGATCATCGGCCTCAAGCACGTTGAGGGTAATCACCCCTTGATTGAAGCCCGAGGTGACAAAACTGTCCGCAAAATGTTCTGGCTTGCTGCGCTCATCATCAAGAAAATCAAACAGCAATCCAGACCCCGGCCGGGCCCAGCCGTTATGCAGTGGTAAGCCCAGCTGCATCAGAGTAAAGAACAAGCGTTTCTTGGCCTGCTCCAAAGCGGTCCAGCGTTTCAGGTTGTCATCTAGCGCCAGATTGGGAATGGTGCGGTTGCACCGGCAGGCAACGCACAGAGGGTTGTCGCTATTGGCAGGCCGCATCCAGTTGCACACGCCGAAATCGGACCCGTTGCCACAGTAGGTTAACTGCTTGTCATGGTCGAGGGCCACCATTTGCATGCTCTGCGGGTCAAACCCAACAGCGATTTGACACTTCAGGCACTGATGATTTTCGAAGAAAACCTCGCCGCCGCAGCGACAGAAAAAACGTTTCATTGGCGGTCAGCTCGGAACCACGCAGCCTCAATTGCCTCATGCAGATTGCTCAGCTGCATCTGAAATTCGTCGACAAAGGTATGCAGTTCGGCCTGAGTCATTGCCTGCTTATTCAGGCGCTGCAGGCGCCGCCATATGCGCCCAACCACCTTCAAGGCCTCCTCGCTGCCGTTGAGTTTGCCCAACTCGTTGCGTATGTCGCGGATACAAAATTTGACCGAGCGGGGAAACGCTGGCGCGAGAAACACAAAATTGACCACCGCCTGGCGGTCGACAATGGGACCCACTTCGCGTCGATAGGCGCTGGCTGCTGAGAGCCCTTGCAGCAGCGCGCCCCACAGCAGTGGGTCTACGGCGCGGAAGCGGTCCGCACGTTCGGCAATGTCGCCCACGCCTACGTCGATCATTCGGGTCGCCATGTCTGCGCACTCAAGCAACCTGCCAAGCTTAATGAACCGATAGGCATGGTCGCGTGAGAGCGAGCTGAGCAGCAAGCCGTTGATGGTTTGGCAGCGCGAAATAACTTCGGCCAAAAATGCGTGGCGGTTGCGCCGCCCCACCGAGTTCGGGGCGACCTCTTGGGCGAACAGCGAAAGCTCGTTGACCAACTCCCACGTTTCCTCCGGCAGCACATCCCGGGTGGTCCGCACGTTTTCCCGTGCTGTTTGAATCGCATAAGTGATACTGCAGGGGGCCTTGTTATCCGCCACCAACAGCTTCAGCACATTTTGTTCGTTCACCGTGCGAAAGCGCTGCTCGAAGTGCGGCTGGGCATCTAAAATTTGCACCATGATATCCCAGCCCGGTTCGGCACCCTTGGGAATGTCCATGATCAGATGGTTATAGGCGCTGACAATGCGCGCCGTATCCTCGGCGCGCTCTAGATAACGTGACATCCAGTACAGACGCTCGGCCACTCTTGAAAGCATGCTCATGACTTACTCTCAACTATCCAAGTGTCTTTACTGCCGCCACCTTGGGAGGAGTTTACCACCAAGGAGCCCTCCTTCATCGCCACCCGGGTGAGGCCACCTGGCGTCACCCAAGAGTCTTTGCCCTGCAATATGAAGGGCCGCAAATCCAGATGCCTGGGCGCAATGGCGCCGTCGACATAGGTCGGTGCGGTTGACAGCGCCAAGGTCGGCTGGGCGATGTAGTTGCGCGGGTCTTTCTCAATAAGCTTGACAAATTTTTTGTGGGTTTCACGGCTGCTGTGCGGCCCCACCATAATGCCGTAGCCACCGGACTCATTGGCGGGCTTGACCACCAGCTTGTCAAGATTGTTGAGCACATAGTCACGGTCTTTGTCGTGCATGCACAAATAAGTCGGCACATTCTTAACCAGCGGCTTCTCCTTCAAGTAGTACTGAATCATCTCGGGCACAAAGGCGTAAATTACTTTGTCGTCCGCAACCCCGGCTCCGGGGGCGTTGGCGATGGCCACGCGCCCTGCTCTCCATGCGCGGATTAAGCCCGGCACCCCAAGCACCGAGTCTGCGCGCAAGGCTTCAGGGTCCATGAAGTCTTCATTGATGCGGCGATAAATCACATCTACCCGGAAGGGGCCATCCACCGTGCGCATATAGACACAGTCGTCGTCACCAACAAATAGGTCGATGCCTTCCACTAACTCGGCGCCCATGCCTTGAGCCAAATAAGCGTGTTCAAAGTAGGCCGAGTTATAGATGCCGGGAGTAAGCACCACGATGTTGGGGCGACGCCGCGCTCGCGGGGACAGTGCAACTAAGGTCTCGTAGAGCTTCAGCGGATAATCGTCCACCGGCAGAATGCTGTAGTTTTCAAACAGTTCGGGCAACACCCGCTTGGTGATTTCGCGGTTCTCGATCATGTAGGAGACGCCCGAAGGCACGCGCAAATTATCTTCTAAAACGAAAAACTGGCCATTGTGGTCGCGCACCACATCGCTACCACAAATATGCGCCCACGCCCCGAAGCGCGGCGAAACGCCAGCACAGGGGCCTAGATAATTGGCCGACTCCAGCACAATATCGGCTGGCACAATGCCGTCTGCGAGAATTTTCTGGGCGTTATAAACGTCATCAATAAAGCAGTTAAGGGCGCGCACGCGCTGCAGTAGCCCAAGGCTGAGTCGGCTCCATTCGCGGCCAGAGATTACCCGAGGGATAAAATCAAAGGGTCATGCGCGGTCGATATTTGTGCCCTCGGAATAGACCGTAAAAGAAATACCCATTTCTTTTATGGCCAGCTCGGCAGCAAGCCGACGCTCGGCAAGTTCCGCAGCGGAAAGACGTTTCAAGAAGTTGATTGCCTGACTCGATGCCGCCCGGGGGTTGCCCTTGGCGGTAATCGCCTCGTCAAAAAAATCGTTCGGTTGATAGCTTTCCCAACCGTTGCGCATGTTGCTTTAAACCTTCTGCCAGTGTTTTTACTCGAAACCCATGCTGCGCCTGAGAGCAGGCCCTGTCACCCTAAACTGTACGGAGCAGGCGCGCTTTTTTCTACTGGCAACCCGTGCCGCCCGGCACTTGTTGCTGAGGCAGCAGAACAGCAACCGCATGGCAGCTCCCTGAGACAAAAATTTTGGGGCAACTTAGCCGCCGTCAAACTGAGCAAGCGGTGAGGCAGCGGCACTGTGATAAGCGCGCTGGTAGACTTAGTTTTTTTGGCGGAGATCCTTTGTGCACTACAACACGTTGAGCTATGCAGCCGCAGACGGCATTTTGACCCTGACTTTGAATTTGCCCGATCAATTAAACGCGTTCACCTTGGAAATGGCGCGCGAGTTGGTTGATGCCTTCAACCGCGCCAGCGAGGACGATGCGGTAGGCGCCATTGTGGTTACCGGTTCGGGGCGCGCCTTTTGCGCGGGCATGGACCTGTCTGTTGACGGCAACGTGTTCGGCCTCGACGAGAGCCAACAGCCAACGTCGCAAGATGTCAGCGAACGTGGCGAGGAAGAACATATTTTGCACGGCGTGCGCGACGAAGGCGGCTTGGTGGCGCTGGCGATCTACGAGTGCAAAAAACCCGTCATCGCTGCCATTAACGGCGCAGCCGTTGGCATTGGCGCGACCATGACCTGTGCCATGGACATTCGTCTGGTCTCGACAAAAGCCAAGGTCGGCTTCGTTTTTAACAAAATTGGTATTACACCGGAGGCCTGTTCAAGCTGGTTCCTGCCGCGAGTAGTGGGCTTATCCACCGCGCTGGAATGGTGCTATACCGCTGAGATTCTCGACGCCGACACCTTGGTACAAGCTGGCTTCGCCAAGGCCGCACACGAACCGGACGACCTGCTGCCTGCTGCCTACGCCATTGCCGCAAAGATTGTTAAACACAGCCCAGTGGCTATCGCCCTGACCCGGCAGATGATGTATCGCAACTCTGCCCAAGAGCATCCGCGTGACGCCCACAATGTGGACTCGCTATCGATCTTTTACACCAGCTTAGGGAGCGGCAAAGAGGGCGTGCAGTCGTTCCTAGAAAAACGCGAAGCGGTATTCAGCGATTCTGCCCAAGAGATGCCGCCGTTTTATCCGTGGTGGAAATGAAAATATGCCACGGCATACGCGAGCCGCATACTCTTGGGCGAGTGCCTCAGGAGCCGTAACCACAGGCGTGTTGCGGTGGTTGGTCATCGCGCTAATGAGCTGTTTGAGCCATCCGGCGCTGAGCCAGCCAGAGGGTTTAAGCGCCGAGCGGATAACGACTCGAAACGGCGCGGCAGTGCTGCAATACACGGCCATACGCTTCGCTCAAGCCCCCGCAGGCCGCTGGCGCTGGCGGCCGCCCCGTCCGGTAACACAGCATGAACAGCGGAAGGGCTGGCCTCCAGCCTGTGTGCAGGATGATCGGACATCAAATTGGTATGCCATGGTGGCAACTGGCGTTGACGGCGATACCAGCAAAGTACCGCAAACCCCTGCTGTGAGTGAGGACTGTCTGTTTCTGAATGTTTGGACGCCAACGCAAAAAAGTCCGACCAAGCGGCCAGTCATGGTCTGGATCTATGGCGGCAGCAATCGCAGCGGCTGGTCTTATGAACCGGACTACCGCGGACAAGAATTGGCTGCCAGCGGCGTGGTCGTCGTCTCCATCGCCTACCGTGTGGGTCTTTTTGGCTTTCTTGCCCACCCAGAGCTGAGCGCCGAATCACCCCATGGCAGCTCGGGCAACTATGGCCTGCTGGACCAAATAGAAGCACTCAGGTGGATCAACAAGCATATTGCCTCCCTTGGCGGAGATCCGGGCAATGTCACGATTTTTGGCGAGTCAGCCGGCGCGGGCAATATTGGTTATTTATTGGCCACCCCGCTGGCAGACGGACTGTTCCACAAGGCCATTCTGCAAAGCGGCGGCTGGGCAATTACCCAACAGCGCGCGCTGGCGGATGACGAAAAGGAAGGGCTCGAATTTTCCAAGCGCACTGGTATGAGCATTGAGCAGCTGCGGCAGGTGTCCGCGACCGACATGCTCCGGCTACAGCAACAAGACTACGAGCGAGGCTATGACGACCCACCCATTGATGGTTGGTTGCTACCAAGGGCACCAGCGGAGCTGATGCAGCGCAAGGATTTACCAACTCGACCGGTGCTGCTGGGCAGTAACGCCGATGAGTCGTTGATGTATTTGAACCGCCCAAGCCTGAAAGATTGGCAGCAGGCTCTCGCTACTTATGCAGCGCCAGACCGAGCCTGGCTGCAGCAGAGATTCAGCGCCTTGCCGATTGCGCAACGGCTCAACCAGCTTGCATCGGCAGTAAGCTTCCACTGCCCTACCCTTGCCACTGCCGAGGCGCTTCATCAAGCCGGTAGCTCGGCATACGTCTATCGTTTCGACCGCATCCGCGATAATGCCCAGCGAATTGGCGCCTATCATGGCGCCGAAATCCCCTATGTTTTTGGCACCCACGCTGATTGGTTGTTTACTAATGAAAAGGATTGGGCGCTAACCGAAAAGATGATGGACATGTGGCTAAGCTTTGCAGAGAGCGGAGCACCTGCCCAACCGCAGCACTGGCCAACATGGGATAGCAACGCCTGCGGGGTATCCTTAAACACGCAAACCACCCGGGTTCGGCTAGATACCCAACTGTGCAAACGTTTAGGTTTCAACCTCAAAGCCACGACGGCAGTTGCCGGCGCATCCAACACCTGCCAGCAGTCGACTACCGCAATCCGCTAGCCAAGCACCAAGACATCGCAGCTATGAACCTGAGCAAATTTGAGCGCTATCCCCTGACCTTTGGCGTTACGCCGATTGAACATCTGCCTCGACTCAGCGAGACGATAGGCGCCGACGAGGAGATTTACGCCAAGCGGGACGACTGCAACTCAGGACTCGCCCTAGGTGGCAACAAACTGCGCAAACTGGAATACATTGTGCCCGACGCCATTCGCTTGGCTGCTCGAACCGAAGCGATGATCACTGACCCAGTGTATGAGGGGAAGTCGATGCAAGGCATGATCGATTTGGCAAAGAAGGGCTTTTTCAAAAAGGGGGCGCAAATACTTTATGCTCACCTTGGCGGCGCGCCCGCGCTGAACGGTTACAGCCATACCTACCGTAATGGTTGAGGCTGAGCTGGGCTGGGCTGGGCTGGGCTGGGCT
>JAACDW010000046.1 GCA_009936775.1 Pseudomonadota bacterium | reverse complement strand
TGGAATTGCTCGCTACTTCGTTGTCACAAGAATTTGTAAGCAACTGATGCAGACTGTTTCCATTCGGTTACAGTTCTAACAAGAAATGCGGCGAACGCCAGCGCAGAAGGTGGCCAGCTTCACGTTATGAGGGACCGGTCACGGTTTTTAGGGGAAAGTTGCGGGTTAGCGGCGAGGCTGAAGTGTCGCGCGATTCTGTACTTTTGTTTAGCCGTACCGCGTTAGCTTGTTTTGGCGGGATATCGACTTCGTTGGTCTATCAGATGGCTAGCGGGAAAAAGCCCCCTCGAATAAGGAGGCCTTTTGAGCATTACCCGTTAGTTCTCCAATCTATAGGTAACACCAAGTTTGATCATTCGTCCGAAGGCGTTGTGCGTGAATGGATCATAGGCGATGTCGCCTCGTGCTTCTGGTGGGTCTTCGTCGGCTATGTTTAATATTGAAAGCGACATGGTCCAATCCTCCAGGCCGTTATATACATAGTGACCGTCAAAGGTTGTATGGCTATCGATTGTCGCCAGATGGCTCAAGCGAGCGGGAGCACCTGTATCGTCGTAAGACCCAACATGGCGAGCTATAAAGCCAGCATAGTGATAGTCATTTTCGAATGTGATTTTGGCACTCGCCTGTATTTGCGGTTTTGAAGTGAAAGAAGGCCCTTCGTTATAGTTTAGAAAACCAGCTAAGTCACCGCCAGCAGCGAGGGTAATGTTGCCCGAAATATCGAGTTGATCGGCGCGATCGTACTCCAGCAAATAGGTTCCCTCAAAACCCGCCGAAATCGCGCCATTATAGGCTTCAGCTAAGTCATAGCTTAGTGAAATATCCAAACCTGATGTGTTGATATCCTGGCCGTTGATCCAATTAACGACGATCCGCTCGGTGGAGGCTAAGTTGCTATGCGCAGCGATTGGGAAAATGTGGGTGCGCAACTCATTACATACTGCGTTTTCAGTCGGGGTGACGCCGTCTCCAGTGCAGTCGTTAGCGCCATAGGCTCCGAGTAGCGCGTTAAAACTTTCTGTTTGGAATGAATCCTCGAAGGCGAAAGACCAATAATCGAAAGAGCCGTAAAAACGGTCATTTTGATAAATTACGCCAAAGTTGGTCGATACCGCAGATTCACTGGAAAGGTGGGGGTTACCTACGGTGTCAATGGCCTTAAAGGCACCTGTCGGACCAACGAAGGAAAGCGCTGTTCCTGTGCCGCCAAGAATACTTTGGGGCGGGCCTCTGAATGTGGTCGAGGCTGAGCCACGTAGCGACCACTCCTCGGTGATGCGCCAGTTCACTGCTACCTTTGGGTCTAGTGACGCGCCCACGTTGCCGCCATAGTCCTCAAAGCGTAGGGCTGCTTGAATATCCACATCATCGGTAAGTGGTATCGCCAGCTCCCCAAAAACTGAATAAACCGTGCGTTCGGTCGTCTCCTCATCCGATGCGGCTAAAAACGCCGCGACACCGGTTCTGGCGTTACAGTTCGGTGATAGCTGATCTGCCGCAACCAAGCCTAAGGCAGCAGTGACGGGGAGGGTATAGGGACAGGGGTTGATGCTGCGGTCGGCAATATCCGAAAAGTCGGAGTCGTACTTTTCATTACGAGATTGTGCGCCGATGGCGTAACCAATGGTACCGCCGCCAATATCCCAATCGGTGTCGCCACTAAAGACCGCCTGAAAAACCAAAAGCTCATTACTCCGGGTCCAGCCTCGTTCGCCGATTAGCCATCGGCTTAGCTCGTCGGAGTTGGCAACGTCAGGGTTGTAGTCCGGATTTGTGGCACCGTTAACGACTGAAAACTCAATAGCGCGGGAAAATGGGTTGAAGTACTCGCAACCGTTGGTTCCGGGCGCGGTAGCACCGTCCGCTAGGGTGTAACCATCCTCCGCATTTCCCGCTACCTCAGGCAGCGCACAGTTTGGCCCCCCATAGCCTTGCAGAGCCAGCGCCATGCGCTCCACATACATATCTTGACCGCCAATAAATCGATCACGTTTCGAGTACGACATGCTGACATCGTAGTTGACAGAATCATCAAACAGTACGCCTTCCAGACCAATCACATAGCGTGTTGTTTCTGTTACCCGCTGTGCACTTTCTGCTTGTCCTGTGCCAAATGCACCCTGAACACCAAAGGCCCGGTTGATGGCGATAGCGTTAGGAGCGCCGCCCAACGCAGCGGCAGCGTCATCACCCGGCAAATAGCCGGTAACCGTCGAGCCTTCAGGCAGACCATCAGTATCTGCAAGGCCAATCAGGTTGCTACCAGATAAAGCTGCTGCGCCACCCACCCCGGTCAGCCCATAGTGGTTGTTGAAATCCACCAAGCCCGGATGATCGGCGGGTAAGATCCTGTCTGGGCCGAAAAGAGACTGCGGTGGGTAGGACGGCGAGGTTTTCCATGCCGGGATGTCGACTTCTGAATATAGAGCCTCAAAATGAAATCTGTGGTCGTCGTTGAGATCGAGATTAACCGCCGTATAAAGATTGACGGTGTCTGTTTTCTCAATGAGATTGTCAAAGTAAGCGTAGTTAAAGCCGCAGCTTTGCTCAAAAGCGCGAAGCGCGCCAAGAGCCTCACATTGGGGATCAACATACCCCGTTGTAACGGTACCCGCATCGTAGTTCAGTGTCTGCGTTGAAACATTACCGTCGGCGTCAGTGACTTCAAATGCAGCGCTGCCAGCAGCAACGGGAATGCGGAATTGGCCATTGGCCGGGTTGCCAATGCCAGACCAACCAGCAGGGGTGTTACGGTCCGTTTGCACAAGTGCCCAATCGCGCTCGCGGATCGGCAACTCGCCGCGTTCGCCATACTCTGCCGCAACAACCCAGTTCCAGGTGTCGCCGCCAGTGCCCCAAATTCCATTGATGTTAATGTCACCGTCAGAATCTTTTACGTTTTGAAACGATCCGCCAATTTCGAGCCCCTCGAAGTCTTCCCGCATGATGAAGTTAACCACGCCGCCGATGGCATCCGAGCCATACACTGCCGCTGCGCCGTCCTTGAGGATTTCTACGCGGCCAATAGCACTCTTGGGTATTGCTGCGATGTCCACGCCAACAATTTCATCGGACACATGTCGGCGGCCGTTGATCAAAACGAGAGTGCGTGATGAACCCAAACCTCGCAAGTTGACTGTGGAAACCCCTTCATTAGCTTGGCCGCCGGTGGTGAATTGATTGGTCTCACCGAGGTTTGCTCCGGTTACGCCAAGATTACGGATCATTTCAATGATGGAAGGGCTGCCGGTTTTTAGCAGTTCTTCGTCAGAAATCACGTCGATAGGAAGCTCTGCATCCTCGGGTGAACCCTTGATATAGGATCCAGTAACAACGACTTCTTCAATTACGTTGTCTGCCGCATCTGCAGCAAAAGCTTGAGAACCAAGCCCTAGTGAAATGAGTAGAGACCCCATCAGCCACAACACTTTTGTAAGTGCTGAGCCGAGGAGA
>JAACDW010000255.1 GCA_009936775.1 Pseudomonadota bacterium | reverse complement strand
GCAGGGTTCTTTGCAGCAGGAGTCTATGGGGGAGATGCAGCAGGTTAATCCAAATACGGTGACTTTTTCACTCGATCAGCCCGTAGTCTTGGCGCGCCGCGATCAAGCCGAGCTTGGTGTCGTAGTTGACGGCCGCTTAGATGAAAGTGTCTGGCTCGAGCTGCCCGGAGCGGATAGTTTTCTGGTTTCTGATCCTGACACTTTGGCGCAGCCTCCTTACGCCACATTGGTGAAAGCGTTTTATACCGACGAGGGTTTATACGTTGGGGTAGACATGGAACAGCCTGCACACACCTTAGTGAGTAGATTGTCCAGTCGAGACTCACGAGGGGTTAATCGCGACTATATTGGGATCACCCTCGATACCTCAGGCGAGGGTCGCTATGGCTACTGGATGAACGTTGCCCTTGGCGGCAGTCAGTCGGATGGCACTGTGCTGCCAGAACGCCAATTCAGCAATGACTGGGACGGCGCTTGGTACTCGGGTACGGCGGTAACGGACGCTGGCTGGAGCGCTGAATTTTTCTTACCTTGGTCACAAGTCGCCATGCCGCGTCGTAACGCGGAACGAATCATAAAAATTTACATCGGGCGCAAAGTAGCCTTTCTCGACGAGCGCTGGACGCTGCCTGCCTTGCCCCGCACCCAGCCCCTGTTCATGTCGGCGATGCAGCCGCTGTCTCTGCAAAATGTCGCGCCAGTAAGCCAGTGGAGTGTGTTTCCATTTGTCTCGTCCACTGCAGATATGCTCGAGACTGACCAGATAAACAACTTTGGCACGGACATATTCTGGCGGCCGTCGACGAATTTCCAGGCTACAGCTGCCTTGCAACCCGATTTTGGTTCGGTAGAAAGCGATGATGTGGTTGTGAATTTAGGTGCCTTTGAAACGTTTTTCCCGGAAAAACGCCTATTCTTTCAAGAGGGCATTGAGGTGTTTACAGCAACCCCCAGAGCCGAAGACAAAAGGCCCGTAACACTGCTGAATACGCGCCGGATAGGCGGCGTAGGGCGCGAGCCAGCTGTACCTGATGAGGTAACGTTGACGGCCCCCGAGCGACAGAAACCCGTCGAGCTTGCAGGAGCGCTAAAGACCGTTGGATCGATTGGTGCCTTGCGCTACGGGCTACTTGGCGCAATGGAGAAAGAGACAATCTATGAGGGGCAGGGCCAACACTTTGTGCAATCGGGTACGGACTATGGCGTAGGGCGAGTGCTCTATGAAGGCAAAAGCGCCGCGGGTGATTATCGCGCGATTGGCTGGCTCGGAGCGCTCACGGCTCACGCTGAGCAAGACACCCAAGCCCATGGTGTTGACTACCATTACCTTACCGCTGCCGGTAAATGGAAAATTGACGGTCAGTTTTTGTTCTCCAGCGCTGACGAGCGCTCGGATGGATTTGGCGGCTTCGCCGACATTCGTCGAAACTTTGGCCAAGGCAGGCGGCTGCATCTTGGCTACTCTTTTTATGACGAGCACTTGGCCATTAACGATCTGGGCTATCTGCAGCGCAATGACTTGCGCGGTGGCAATGGTCGCTACGAAGTCACGCGCTCGGAGTCCCGCCGCTTCCGTAAGACGTCGGTAGCGTACTGGTTTCGCCTCGAGCGCAACGCCGCAGGTGAGTACGTTCGCAAGGGGCTGGGCGTAGATGCGGAACTGGATTTGAAAAACCGCGACCAGCTAAGCCTCGAAGCGAGGTACTTCCCTAGACGCGATGAAGATTTAGACAGCCGAGGTAACGGCTCCTACCGCTTGAAAGACCGTAAGCGCCTAAGCCTTGATTATCGAACAGATCGTGCAAAAGCGTTGAGCTATAAAGCAAGCATCAGCCATGAGGACGAGAAACTAGGGGGCAGTAGCCTGTCGTCGAGCCTTGGGGTCAATTGGCGTCCGCGGGGCAACCTGAGTTTTGCAGCTTCCTTAGGTTATGTAGATCGTTCTGGCTGGTTGCTGTGGCGCGACGGTATTAACTTTGCCACCTTTGCAGCAGACGAGTGGCGTCCAGAGGTGCGCCTTGAGTTTTTCCCAACCGCCAAACACCAGCTGAAGCTTGCCGCGCAATGGGTGGGGATAAAGGCAGCCCAAACACAGAATTATCAATTGCAGACCGATGGCGCGCCCTTGACCGCGGTGGATGCGAGTGTGCAGCGCAGCGATGATTTCGCGATTTCCAATTTGTCGTTGCAGCTACGTTATCGCTGGGAACTTGCGCCGCTTTCGGATTTGTTTGTTGTGTATACCCTGAATGGGCGCCGTGAAGTGCAGCGCGAAGCATTTGATGACCTGCTTTCATATACCTTCGAGGACCCTACGGCAGAGCAGCTAACGCTCAAGCTGCGCTATCGATTCGGCTCATGAAACGCTATCGCAACGCAACCCAATGGGGAGTCTACGACGTTCTAGTGGAGGCTGATCGCGTCGTCGAGGTGCAGGGTATTGGCGAAGACCCCGAGGCCTCAGACATTGGGCAGGTGCTGCTCGATGGGGTACAGCACGATACGCGCATACAGCGTCCAGCGATTCGTCGCGGTTGGCTTGAGAGCCCAGACCGAGGGCGGGGGCGACGCGGTGCGGACGAATTTTGCGATGTGCCATGGGATGAAGCGCTGGAGCTGGCGGCTACCGAACTCAAACGAGTTGCTGACAAGCACGGCAACACGGCAATTTTTGCTGGCTCTTACGGCTGGGCGAGTGCGGGCCGTTTCCATCATGCCCAGTCCCAGCTCCACCGTTTTATCAATCTGATGGGTGGCTGCACCCGGGCCATGAACTCTTACAGCACGGCTGCGGCCCAAGTCATTTTGCCGCACGTTATAGCGCCTTGGCCGCAGATGGAGCTACAGCAAACAACGCTGGAAAATGTTGTGGAGCACACTCAGTTATTTGTTGCCTTTGGCGGGTTGCCGCGGCGCAACGCCCAGGTGGCCTATGGCGGTGTTACCGAGCACCGCACGGCTTTAGATCTGCGCCGAGCTCGTCAGGCGGGAGTGGCCTTCGTGAACATCTCCCCTGTGGCTGCTGACACAGATTCGGAACTGGATCCTCTTTGGCTTGCGCCTGTGCCAGGCACAGACGTGGCCTTGATGTTAGGCCTGGCCTACGTACTCGAAACTCGTAGTTTGGCGGCCACAGAATTTTTACACACTCACTGTGTCGGCTACCCTCGGGTGAGGGACTACTTGCTGGGGAGCGCTGACGGTATCCCTAAGACGCCGCGTTGGGCCGCAGCAATCTGCGGTGTCAGTGCCGACGATATTGCGGCTCTGGCTCTTGAAATGGCGACTCAGCGGACATTCCTGACGGCCGCTTGGTCATTGCAACGCGGCGATCATGGTGAGCAACCCTATTGGATGTTAGTAACGTTGGCTGCAATGCTGGGGCAGGTTGGTTTGCCCGGTGGCGGTGTCGGATTTGGCTACAGTGCCGAGGCCTTTGTCGGTACGAACTATAAGAGATTCAATTGGGCGACATTGCCCAAGGGCCGCAATCCAACGGGTTTCGCCATTCCCGTGGCGCGCATCGCCGACATGTTGTTGAACCCCGGCACTGATGTGCGGTACGACGGCAGAGCAATTACCTATCCGGACACCAAGCTGATTTATTGGGCGGGGGGTAACCCCTTCCATCACCATCAGGACCTTAACCGCTTAGTTCGAGCGTGGCAGCGGCCAGATACCGTCATCGTTAATGAGCCGTGGTGGACGCCAGTGGCCCAGTACGCCGATATTGTTTTTCCTGCCACCACATCGCTGGAGCGTAACGACATTTGTGCCTCCAGCCACGACCCTTTTGCGCACTACATGCATCCAGCGCTGCCGCCGCAGCATGAGGCTCGCTCTGACCACGAGATTTTTGCCGGACTAGCGGAACACCTCGGCTTTGCGGAGGCCTTTACCGACAACAAAGATGAGCAGGAGTGGTTGCGTGATATGTGGCAGCGTTCCCAGCAAGCTGCTGCGCAGCAGGGGTTTCAGTTACCGAGCTTTGATGTTTTTCAAACCCAAGGTATCTACCGGCTCCCGGATGAGCCCCGCGTGCAAGACTGGTTGGCGGATTTTCGCTCCAACCCTGAAGCGTTCCCGCTGAGTACGCCATCGGGCAAATTGGAGCTGTTTTCCAGCACCGTTGCGGCATTTGATTACGCGGATTGTCCCGGGCAGGCCACTTGGCTGGAGCCACTAGAATGGCGCAGCAGCAAGCGTGAGCTCTATCCATTGCATTTGCTCTCGCCGCAGCCGCGACGGCGCCTGCACAGCCAATATGACCAAAGCCGTTTCAGCCAAGCGGGTAAAATAGCGGGTTGCGAGGTGCTGACCATGCATCCAGAGGCGGCGGTTCAACGTAATTTACTTGCCGGTGACTTGGTGCGCGTGTTTAACGAACGCGGCGCGTGTCTGGCAGGACTTGCTTTAGATGACAGGCAACGAGTGGATACAGTGGTCTTGCCCACAGGGGCTTGGTTTAAGCCTTGTCCTGAGACCGGTCTAGAACTGAATGGTAATCCCAACGTGTTAACCCGCGACAAAGGTACGTCTGCCCTGGCGCAAGGCCCCACGGCACACACCTGCTTGGTACAGGTGGAGAAGTATCAGTAGCAAGGGAACGCGGAAGTGCAGGCTGACGCCGGTCCGACTGAGTTTGACTGTGCAGGCCTTAGCGGCTTTGGAGTTTAAGCATCAAAGGGTTCTTGCGCTCTCACCTCAAAGTCGTTTCGCAGGTCGACTTCGAAGGCATCAAGAAATTGATCAAGGATTGCTTGAGCGGCGGCTCGAGTTGCATGAACTCCTAAGTGTTGAACAAAGGTCCCAGTTTTGCTGTTAACGACAATCCATAACGTTGCCGCGGTCATCGCCGCGGCTGCAAAATTACAGGCGGCCTATTTGGGTGAATCAGGGTAATGAGGCCACCAGTCTTTTTATCATGCGCAGTCGCGCTTGGGCCGAAAGCTCCAAGGCTTGCGCTGTGAGATGAAGTTCGCTGAGCGATTTGGCTGACGCTTGGGAGTGGTCTAGGTCTAGCCAGCCCGAATCGAGTCCCAAGCCGTGCTCAAGTCGCCGAGCCATAACATGACCCATGTGTTTGCCACCTTTTAGCTGCGATAGATAGCTCGCGGAAACCCCGGCTTCTTGGGAGGCCTCCACCAACGACCCATAATTCGCCAGCACGCTGGTTATGTTTGTATGTCTGTTGTAAAAAGCGCCAACCATCGAGATACGCTACCAAAGGGGCGAGCCAAAGACCCCTACCAGCTAGATACTGGGGGCAGTACCAAAGAAATAATGGCAAGGGACTGCCTAAGCTGGCTTGGGGTTGCGCTCTGTCAAGAGCACATAGAGGCCCTACAGTGTCGGGACTAAGTAAAGATTACAGCACTTGGCAGCTTAAAGCAACTAACAAGTATTGTTAGATATTTACTGGTAGCCCCGGCAGGAGTCGAACCTGCATCTATCGCTTCATACCCACTACTGCTTTCGCAGCCACCGGTCAGTGTTTGGGGTCTGGACTTTCTCTTAACCATGGCGCGAAGCGCTTTAGGCTGCATCCGTTAAGTCTCTACACCTTCTAACAATCACATAAAGCGCTGCTAGCTTGGCTCGGGATTGCCATGCTGCAAATGAACGCGGTCCATTTGAAGTGCAGGTTTCCCCGAATTTGAATGCTTCTCACCAGCGGTTTCCCAACAG
>JAACDW010000254.1 GCA_009936775.1 Pseudomonadota bacterium | reverse complement strand
GCGGCCAACTGAGCCAGCTGGTGCCGCACAATGTGCTGCTAATTACGCCATGGCGGTTTTTGCCCAGCTTGCCGTACTACCTGCAAGGGCTAAAGCTTCGGGTGGAACAGCTACGCGGACATGTTCCCAAGGATCGATCACTGATGGCGCAAATTGCCCCTTTGCATCATCGGTTAGAGGCGATCAAAATGGCCGAGTTGCATGACCCCGCAAGAGACGCGGAACTGCATTTTTTCCTTCAGGAGTTACGCTTGAAATTGTTTGCCGAACCGATCGCGATGCAAAAACGACCGCAGCCAGCGTTCGCTGGCCCAGATTGGCGAGTTTCAACCAAGCGTGTGGAAGAGAAAATACACCTCGAAGAACGGCGTGTCGGGTTGGCTTGAAGCTGTGCAAGATCAAAGATGTATCGATGCAACACTGTTGATGAAGTTCCATCTAATGCAAAGGGGTGAGATGTGAAATTGTTTTTGCTGGCAGCCGCAGACACGAGCAGTGTTGGTCATTGTTTGCAGCAGGCGGGCTTTGTTTGCGAGGTGGTTGTCAGCGCCCAGCAACTGCCAGTGCACGATGAGCGTAATGGTCTGCTGGTGGTTTTCTGCAGCAACCTAGATGAACTGCTGGAGTGCCACCACCCGGCCATGGTGGCCATTTTTTTCGCTCAGCAAGACCTTGATGTCACGCTGATGCTGCAGGCGTTACACAATGGCGCCGTCGATTGCTGGTCAGCGGCCATGTCGATTGAGGAGTTGGCTGCTCGTGGTGAGGCGTTGATGGCGCGATTGCAGCGAACCTATCGCGCCACCCAGCGTGTTGCACAGGACGGTGAGGCCGCAGTGCGCCTGTCTCACTTAGAGCAAGAGTTACAGGAAGATCAGAAAGCCGGACAGAGTATTCAGTTGGGAATGCTCCCGGCACAACACAAACGCATGGGCGGTTTTTGCTTCTCACGCTGGGTTCAGCCTTCGCTAATGCTCAGTGGCGATTTTGTTGATTATTTTCCGCTGCAAGACCGCTACCTGGCCTGCTTTTTGGCCGATGTTGCGGGCCATGGGGCTTCCTCGGCACTGCTGACAGTGATGCTGAAAAACATCTCTTGGCGGCTGCAACAAAAATTTGGTCGGCCACGGTTTGAATCACCGGGAGATATGCTCGCGTGGATCAACGAGACCCTGATAGGGCAGGGTATTGAAAAGCATGTGGCCATGTTCCTGGGCATCATCGACAAGGAAGCGCAGACCCTGCACTACAGTATGGCTGCCCAGTATCCACCGGCTTTGCTTTGTCATAGCAGCGGCGAGTCTGTGTTTCTGCGCCAAGAAGCGAAACCGCTGGGTCTGTTTCCCGGCGCAACCTTTGTTGCCGACAACGTAGATTTTCCTGCCGGCAGCACGCTCTTGGTGTTTTCTGACGGAGTGCTTGATTGTCTAGCACCTACAGACCTTGCCGAAAAAGAAGCTGCCCTGCAGACGTTGGCGGAGGCGTTGCCCCAGCCGGTGAAGCTTTGGAGTCGTCTATGCGAATCGCTGAAAAATTTAGACGATGTCAGTTTACTGGCTGTACAGCACGACAGATCGGCGTAATATCTCGCGCCATCAGTAAGACGAGGTTGGGGAGACCGCTGTTGCAAGGCTGTATCCGCGCAGGTGACTTCAAGGGGACGCATGTGCTCCGTTTTCTCGGCGATGTCCGCGTATCACAATGCGCGGCTTTGGACGCCTACTGTGAGCGGATGGTGCGCACGGCAGATTTTCATGCAGTGGTTATTGATCTGGAGCTGACAGAAAATCTCGACAGTACCACGCTAGGGTGCCTTGCCCGCCTTTCCATTCGTGTAAAAAAACTCAATCAACGCGTTCCTACCCTAATCTGTAACTCAGAGAATTTACGCCGCATCCTCGCGAGCATGGGCTTTCATGACGTATTTATGATCGTCGATCGCGCCGCCTACGATGCACTCTCGCTGCCAGCATTGCCTGAGGGCATCGACTTGCCAGCTGGTACTGACTTGGCGATTGAGAGTACCCGCGCCAGAGTCATTGCTGCGCACAAGCAGCTAATGGCTTTGAGTGAGGCGAATGCAGAGACATTTCGTGATTTGGTTGCGGCGCTGGAAAATGAGCACCAGTCTGAGCTGCGAGAGGACGATGAGATGGGGCGGCAGGCCGATCACGCAGCACGGGCAACCTAGCGTTTCGCGCCTAAACTCTTTGCCCGTAGTTTTGCCTCAATAAAGCGGCTGTGGCTGAGATAAAGCAAGTCGGCGGCTTTGCGAATGGTATGTTCTTCGAAGCGGTCAACGCGCTGGTCGGCCATTGCTAACTGCCAGAGTGCGCATACCACGGCAAAGCGCTCGGCTTCACCAAGGTGTTCATTGAGATAACTGGTGTAGGGGTGCAGTCCCACATTGCTGTCCAGCCTAGAGCGTGCGTCCTCTATCAAGGCGTCTACTTTGGCATCCTGCAGTTGAAATAATTCGATCAACAGGGTTCGAATAGCCTTCAGTTCCACGTCATCTACGGCATGGTCGGACCAAGAGACTTCCAGCATAAGCGAGGCTGCTGCCAGTTCAGGCGCAATTTCTGCTGCACCGGTTTGCGGTGCGGTATTGAACAGTGTTCGCAGTTTATCCAGCACGCTGCAATTCTCCTGCATGCAGATTTAAGGCGTCGAGGGCTTCTTCCACAAGGCTCAAATCATTGGCTTTTAGACGCCTGACATCGCTGAGAATCTGCCGGAATCGGCGCGCTCCGGGCCTGCCGTTAAATGAGTGGAGGAGGTGTTTGGTGAGCATGTTGAGCTTTACCCCTGCGGCAAGTTGGGTAGCCATATAGTCTTGGTAGCGGCTAATGATCGCGAGCTCGTCCAAGACAAAGTGCTCGTCAAACAACTGTCTTTCAAGCGCGCTTAACAAGCGCGGCTGGTGATAGGCGGCGCGACCAATCATGATGCCGTCGGCCCATTGCAGATACTGTTGCGCGGTGTCGGTGTCGGATATGCCGCCGTTGATCACCAGTTCAAGGTCTGGGTAACGACGTTTGATTGCCTCCCCCTTCTCGGGTGTGAGGGGCGGGATGTCACGATTCTGCGCTGGGGTCAGGCCGCCCAGTACCGCTACTCGGGCATGCAAATAGAGCCGTGGGCAGCCAGCCTCGGCGATGCTTTCGACAAAGCGGTTGAGAAACGCATCATCGCAGAATGCCAGCGCTTCTTGCTTGAGTACAATACCGGTTCGGCATTTCACGGTAACGGGTAGTGAGCAGGCCGCCTACATGGCACGGACACAGTCAGCGACCAAGGTCGGCTGCTGCATCAGGCAGGCGCCAAACGTGCCTGTTTGCACCCGGTCTGAGGGGCAGCCCACGTTGATGTTGACCTCGTCATAACCCCAAGATTGTGCCATGGCTGCGCATTCGGCCATGGCCACCGGATCATTGCCACCCAGTTGAACGGCAACCGGATGTTCACAGGCGTTGAAGTCCAGCAAGTGGTGTTGCTTGCCGTAAAGTAGGGCGCCAGTGGTAATCATTTCGGTGAATAACAGCGCTGACGGCGCGTACTGGCGGTGCAGAAACCGGCAATGCTTATCGGTCCACGCCATCATGGGAGCAGTTGCTAAAATTTTTCGCATTTGGGCAAGGTTCTCGGGTCAGGCGAAAGTGAAAATTTGTGTGCTCACAATGGCAAACACTCGGCGGCGAAACGGCCGTGAGATGAAGCACAACTTAAAGCGGCATTGTAGCAGCTAAAGTGCTGGTTAGAGGTGAGGCGGCGCATTATGCAGTCTGCCCAGCGACTGAAACATTTTGTTTCATTTTTATACAATTTGTCTCCACTTTTCCTTCATATTGTTTTGGCCCATGTGTAATATGTACGTCAGTGTTAGTGCTCCTACCAAGCTGTGAGAATGTATGAACGAAGTGCTGAATCGGCCGCCGTTGAATCAAAGAACCATCCGTAAGGCGGTACACGGTATCGGCATCGGTGTGCACTCTGCAGAGAAGGTACGTTTAACACTGCGTCCCGGCGATACCGATTCAGGCATCCAGTTTATCCGCTCTGACATAAAAGGCGCTGCACCGGTACAGGCCAGTGCCGAAAATGTTGCGGACACTACCTTGTCCACTAGCATCGCCAACGGCGGCGTCAGTGTGGCCACCGTCGAACACCTCATGTCGGCGCTCTGGGGGTTAGGAATAGACAACCTCGTGGTGGAACTGTCGGCAGAGGAAGTGCCGATTATGGACGGTAGTGCAGCACCCTTCATCGACATGATCGAAAGCGCGGGTATCGTTGAACAGAAGCTGGCGCGTCAGTTCATTCGTATCACACGCGAAATTTCTGTAAGTCAGGAAGATGCCATTGCCACCATTACACCCTATGAAGGGTTCAAGGCAGGATACACTTTTGTAGCTAACCACCCCGTCTATGACCGCTACCCGAAGTATGTAGAGATGGACTTTGCGCAAACATCCTATATTGAACGGGTCAGTGGAGCACGTTCCTTCGGGCTTGAAAAAGAGTTGGCCTACGCACAGTCGATTCAAAAATGCCTTGGCTCGAGTCTCGAAAACGCTGTGGGTGTGTCCGACGACGGCGTTTTGAATCCAGAAGGGCTGCGCTACAACGACGAATTCGTCAAGCACAAACTGCTGGATGCCATCGGCGACCTCTACCTGTTGGGTAGGCCGATATTGGGGGCCTTCAATGGCTATAAATCGGGCCATGCATTGAACAACAAGTTGGCTCGAGCAATTCTACGTTGCGACGATGCATGGGAAATTGTCACCCTAAAGGCCGATACCCAAAGCGGCGAAGGCATGCCCATTTTGCATAGCGCGGTGGCTTCCAGCGCGCTCTAAGCCATGCTTGGCGGCTTAGCCCCTAAGCCCACAATCCTCTCTCGGCAAAGATCGGTGTTCGCAGCTTGGTTTTGACAAGGTGCAAAATCGCCGCGGTGCAAGATGCCCAAGGCTAACCCATCTGTGCCGGGGCGAAAGCCTCACCATGCTGAGCATTGACCCACCCGCACCTGTCGAATGTCAAAGCGGCGTATATTAAAATTTCACGTTCTTTTCGCACAAAGATCACACTAGGTCGTTGGCTTTGACCAGTGGCATCACTATACTTTCGTCGGCCTCGGAAGCCGCGCGATTGCTCGCGCTGAATCTTGCTCCCCAAGCGGTGTCTTCGGGTGCTATTCGACGCCACCAACAAGGGATTGGTTTTTTTGACAGCGACTGTTCGCTGGGACCTATTGGTTGCCAACGAATGACGTCGATGTCAGCGGGCAACGGCGGGATCATATGTTTAAGATTAAGAAAGGGTTGGACCTACCCATAGCTGGCGCGCCAAGGGGCGAGCGAGTGGACGCAAAAACGGTTCGCAGTGTTGCCGTGCTTGGCGAAGATTATCCGGGTATGAAGCCCACCATGGCAGTGGCCGAAGGCGATAGAGTCAAACAAGGCCAGATCCTGTTCGCCGATAAAAAGACTGAGGGGGTGGTATTCACAGCACCCGCAGCAGGTACCGTCGCCAGCATCAATCGAGGTGCAAAGCGCGCCTTCATCGGCTTGGTTATTGATGTGGACGGTGATGCAGCCGAGACATTCACATCCTATGCTGCAACGGAGCTGCCCGCGCTTGAGCGGCAAACGGTGGTGGATCAGCTGCTTCAAAGCGGTGCCTGGACTGCTTTGCGCACGCGGCCGTTTTCCCGCATTCCTGACCCGCAAAGCACACCGAACTCCGTTTTTGTTACCGCCATGGATACCAATCCTCTGGCTGCGGACCCTAAGCCGATTATTGCCGCTCGCGAGGCAGAATTTGCGGCAGGCTTAACCGTGTTGGGCCGGCTCACAGATGGCGCAGTCCATTTATGTCAGGACGACTCGGAAAGCTTGGCTGCCGCATCTCAAGATGGCGTCACGAACCAAGTGTTTGCTGGGCCGCATCCTGCTGGTTTGCCGGGCACGCATATCCACTTTGTCGATCCTGTCAGCAGCAACAAAACTGTCTGGTTCATTGGTTATCAGGATGTGATCGCCATCGGCTCTTTGTTTCTTAACGGTAGCGTGCTCAGCGAACGCATAGTGGCCTTGGGTGGTCCCGGGGTGACAACGCCGCGTTTGCTGCGCACAAGCGTTGGCGCAAATCTGGACGAGCTTACCGCTGGCGAACTGGCAGCCGGCGAACAGCGCGTGATCTCTGGTTCCATACTCGCAGGACACACGGCTCGTGGTCAGCATGCCTTCCTAGGGCGGTATCACACACAAGTCTCGGTGTTACCCGAAGATCGTGAGCGTAAATTATTTGGCTGGCTGGTGCCCGGTGCTGCGGTGCACTCGGTGTTCCCGGCGTTTTTGTCGAAGTGGATTGGTGAAAAGTCCGTGTCGTTTTCCACGAATACCAACGGCAGCACCCGGGCCATGGTGCCCATTGGCACCTACGACGATGTGATTCCAATGGACATCTTGGCAACCCCACTGATGCGTAGCCTATTGGTTGGCGATGTTGAGAAGGCGATTGGTTTGGGCTGCTTGGAACTTGACGAAGAAGACGTTGCCCTGTGCACCTATGCGTGTCCAGGGAAATACGAATTTGGGCCTGTGTTACGCGATCTGTTAACGCAAATAGAAAAAGAAGGGTAGTTAGATGGGATGAAGATCTTTCCTCGATGATATCGCGCCTTCGGTTGAAAAGGGCGGCAAGTTTGAGGCTTTGTATCCAGCTTACGAGGCCATCGATACTGCGCTGTATACGCCAGCCAGTGCCACGGCTGGTGCTGCGCATGTCCGCGACGGCCTGAACTTAAAGCGTGTCATGATCACGGTTTGGCTGTGCGCATTTTTGCCAGTCTTTGTCGGCAGTTACTTTATCGGTTTGAACGCCAACGAGGCCATGCAGGCACTTGGCATGACCAGTGTCGACAACTGGCGCGGTATCTTCCTCAACGGCCTCGTGTCTTTTGACCCCAACAGCGTATGGGACTGTCTGATTCACGGTTTAGCCTACTTTGTACCCCTCTACATCGTGGTCTTCGTTGCCGGTATTGCATTTGAAATCTGGTTTGCCTCGAAGCGTGGCCACGAGGTCAACGAAGGCTACTTTGTCACCTCGATTTTGTTCACCCTGTCGCTACCACCCTCCATTCCCTTGTGGATGGCCGCGGTGGGTGTGGTGTTCGGTGTGGTTATTGCCAAGGAAGTCTTTGGCGGTACAGGCAAGAACTTTTTGAACCCGGCTGTGACTGGGCGTGCCTTTCTTTACTTTGCCTATCCGGCGCAAATGTCTGGAGATGCGGTTTGGGTTGCCGTAGACGGTTGGACCCAAGCCACCCCGCTTGGCAATGCGGCGCTGGATATGGACTATGGCGTTGATTGGATGTCGGCCTTTATCGGCTCCATGCCCGGTTCCGTCGGTGAAACGTCGACCCTGGCAATTCTCATCGCCGGACTGGCGCTGTGTTTGTCTCGCATTGCTTCTTGGCGTGTCATGGCAGGCGTATTCCTTGGCATGGTGCTGACCTCGTCTGTGTTCAACCTACTGCCCTCAAGCAATCCGATGTTCGCCATGCCTTTTTATTGGCACTTGGTGCTGGGAGGCTTTGCCTTCGGTGCGGTGTTTATGGCCACAGATCCTGTGTCGGCTGCCATGACCAACAACGGTCGCTGGTTCTATGGCATTTTGATTGGCTTCATGTGTGTGCTCATCCGCGTGGTCAATCCTGCGCTTCCTGAGGGCATGATGCTGGCTATTTTGTTCGGAAACCTGTTCGCGCCGCTGCTCGACCATTTTGTCATGCAGTCCAATATCAAGCGGAGACTTGCCCGTGGCTAATATCAACAAAGACAGTTTGGCGAATACCTTTTTGATCGCCGTATTTTTGTGTCTGGTCTGCTCCATCGTAGTGTCGTCCTTGGCGGTGACGCTAAAGCCGATTCAGCAACTGAACAGAGAACTGGATCAAAAGAAGAACATCCTGCGTGCGGCAGGTATGTTGCCGGCAGATCAGAACGTCGCAGCCGATGGCCGTTCGATTGAAGAGCTATTTGCAGAATTCACTGTCAGGGCAGTCGATCTGCAAACCGGCGAATATGTGGATGACATAGATGTGGCGAGCTACGATCCTATTCGTGCCGCCAGTGATACCTCGAACTCTGTAGCCCTGAGCTCGGACGAAGACATTGCGACCCTGCGCCGCCGCGCGAACATCTCCTTGGTGTACCTCAAAGCAACGCCTACGGGTATTGAAAAACTAGTGATGCCAGTACGCGGCTATGGCCTTTGGGGCACGCTCTATGGCTACTTGGCCTTGGACGGCGACTTAAACACCATAGCGGGCTTGGGCTTTTATCAACACAAAGAAACACCCGGACTTGGCGGCGAGGTTGATAACAGCAAGTGGAAGGCGTCTTGGCAGGGCGTCAGACTGTTCAACGATATGGGCCAGCCTCAGGTTAAGTTGGTTAAGCAGCGTTCGGCCAGTAACAGTGATGCTGCCAGCTACGAGGTTGATGCGCTGTCCGGGGCAACCTTCACCACTCGTGGTGTCGAAAATATGGTGAATTACTGGACAGGCGACGGGGGCTTTGGAGCCTACCTGAAGCGTTTGAAGTCAAATGGTTTGGTGCAGGGGTAGGGGAGCAGTATGGCGACACAAAAAGAAGTCTTAATCGACCCGATATTTAATAATAACCCTATTGCCTTGCAGGTACTGGGGATCTGCTCAGCCTTGGCGGTCACGATCAACATGGCGACGACCTTGGTCATGTGCTTGGCGGTAATTTTCGTCTGCACCATGTCGAATCTTGCGGTCTCGCTGGTGCGCAACCGGGTGCCCACCAACATCCGTATTATCGTGCAGATGACGATTATTTCCTCCTTGGTCATTGTTGTTGACCAAGTACTGCAGGCGGTGGCTTACGACATATCGAAAAGCCTGTCGGTATTTGTTGGGCTAATCATCACTAACTGCATTGTAATGGGACGTGCTGAGGCCTTTGCTATGCAGAATGGCCCTTGGCTGTCGGCCCTGGACGGCTTCGGAAACGCGTTAGGCTACAGTGTCATTCTGATTGGCGTCGCCTTGGTGCGCGAGCCGCTTGGGTCTGGCACGTTGCTGGGTTACGAAATCATTCCCACGGTGGCCAATGGCGGCTGGTATCTGCCCAACGGCCTGTTACTGCTTGCGCCCAGCGCCTTTTTTATTATCGGTCTGTTTATCTGGGCAATCCGCGCGTGGAAGGTCGATCAGATCGAAGAGCCCGAGTATGAAATTGCGCCGAATGGCCAATACGCAAATGGCCGACACGGGGAGGCCGTCTAATGGAACATTATCTAGGCATCTTTGTCCGCGCTGTGTTTATCGAAAACATGGCGCTGACCTTCTTCTTGGGTATGTGTACTTTCATCGCTATATCGAAAAAAATCTCCACGGCCTTCGGTCTTGGGGTTGCCGTTGTAGTGGTGCTGGCCATCACCGTGCCGGTAAATAACCTGATTTTTAACCTGTTTCTGCGCGAAGGCGCGTTGGCTTGGGCGGGTTTTCCAAACGTTGATCTGAGCTTTTTGGGATTGCTTTCCTACATTGGGGTCATCGCCGCCATGGTGCAGATCCTGGAAATGGTGCTCGATCGTTATGTCCCGGTTCTGTACAACGCCCTAGGTGTATTTTTGCCGCTGATTACAGTGAATTGCGCTATTTTGGGCGCGTCACTGATGATGATCGACCAAGACCAAACCTTTGGCGAAAGCGTGGTTTTCGGACTTGGCGCAGGCGTGGGCTGGGCCCTGGCGATCACTGCCTTAGCCGGTGTGCGCGAGAAGCTCAAGTACAGTGACGTGCCTGAAGGACTTCGCGGTCTTGGCATTACGTTTATTTCCGTAGGACTGATCAGCATGTGTTTCATGTCCTTCGGCGGCATCGATATTTGATTTAGCTGGGAGTCATCATGTTAGATTCGACAGTCTTACTAGGCGTCGTAATGTTCACGGCCACCGTGCTCGCACTGGTTGGCGTGATCTTGTTTGCGCGGTCAAAATTGGTAAGCGCTGGAAACGTCACCATCCTGATTAACGACGATCCGGATAAGGCAGTAGAAGTGCCGGCAGGGGGCAAACTGCTCAGCACGCTGGCGGCCAAGGGCATCTTCCTTGCCAGCGCTTGTGGTGGTGGTGGTACCTGCGCCCAGTGTCGGTGCCGTGTTGTTGATGGCGGTGGCAGTATTTTAGCCACGGAGGAAGGGCACTTTAACCGTGGTGAAATTGGCGACAACTGGCGTCTTTCTTGCCAAGTTGCGGTGAAGCAGGATATGCAGATCGAAGTTCCTGACGACGCGCTAGGCGTGCAGCGTTGGGAGTGCGAAGTCATCGATAACCCCAATGTCGCGTCGATGATTAAAGAGCTAAACCTTAAGTTGCCCGAAGGCGCCGATGTGGCATTTCGCGCCGGCGGTTACGTGCAGCTTGAAATTCCGCCCTACGAAATGGACTGGACCAGTATCGACGTTCAAGAGGAATACCGCGAGGACTGGGATAAGTTCAATTTCTGGGGGCTGAAGTCGTCGGTTAAGGATCCCACCATCCGCGCCTACTCGATGGCCAACTACCCTGAAGAGCGTGGTATCTTGAAGTTCAATATTCGCGTGTCGCCACCGCCGCCGCGAATGGACCACCTGCCACCCGGGGCGATGACCTCCTATGTGGCAAACCTCAAGGCAGGGGATAAGATCACCGTGTTCGGACCCTATGGCGATTTTTTCGTTAAAGACACCCCAGCTGAGAAGATCTGGATTGGTGGCGGCGCGGGCATGGCGCCGCTGCGCTCACATATCTTCGACGAGCTGCGCCGTAAGGGCACGACGACGAAGATGAGCTATTGGTAT
>JAACDW010000253.1 GCA_009936775.1 Pseudomonadota bacterium | reverse complement strand
TGGAGTTTTGAATCAACGCGAACCCCGGAGCAACATACAGTGTGCCGAGCATCGCAGGCAGCGCATAGGCGGCTATCGCAATGGAGGGTGTTGTTGCCATAAAGGTAAGAAAAAGCAGGGGCAGCGTGACCAAAGATGAGATTGCCACGACCCAGGGCAACCACTGCTGACCACGGCGAGCAGCCATAAAGTCGGCGATACGTCCGCCGAGGTAAATACCAATTGCACCGCCTACACCAATTAGCAGTGCGAGGTAGCTGCCCACCTCTCCGGTACCCATATCGTGAATGCGCACCAGGTAAATGGGTATCCAAATGACCGACGCATAGCCGGCAAAAGACACTAAAGCACCTGCCACGACAATATGACGCAGCACAGAGTTACGCCAAATAAAGCTAACGACCTCCCAGAATCCCGGTGCTGCAGCGTCTTGCTGCAGCGCCTCGGAGTGGCCCCGAGGCGGTTCGACAACGGTGAAGCGCACCAACAAGGCGAGCAAAATACCTGGCAAGCCGACAATAACGAAGGCCGCCTGCCAGCCGTACCATTCGTTAATCCAGCCGCCAACCAAGAAGCCGATCAATATCCCCCAGTTTATACCTGTACCAAATATCGCCATGGCGGTAGAACGTTTTTCCGGTGGGTAAAGGTCAGCGATGATTGAATGCGAGGGCGGATTGGAACCCGCCTCACCAACCCCAACCCCAATTCGCAGCAACAGCAACTGCACAAAGTTTGTCGCCAACGCACACATGGCGGTCATCAAACTCCACAGAAATACCGAAAACGAAATCAGATTGCGTCGATTGTTGCGATCCGCCCACATAGCCATGGGCATACCAAGGGTGGCATAAAAAACCGCAAACATGATGCCGGTCAGCAGACCAAGCTGGGTGTCGGAAATGAGCAGCGACTCTTTAATCGGCTGGCCCAAAATGCCCATGATCTGCCGATCAACGTGACTGGAGGTAAAAACCAACACCAGCATGAAAAGCGTATAACGCCGCTGCCGGTCGCTTACCTCGTTAGACATGGCTACCCTCTCCTTCCCCAGACACCACAGGCTCACCCTAACAGATATACTCCAGCGGTTGCGCGGTTAAACTTGCGCTTGCTCAGCGCAGCTCAAGCCCTTGCAGATCACCCTTGGCCCGCCACTTGGCCATCAGATCGAAAAACTCGATGGGGCCGCCACCATACGTATTATTTTGCGGTTGGGTATTCACCTTGCCTTCATTGTTGTAGTACCCCGGCGTGCATTTTTCCTGAAAGTCCGCCGTTAAGCGGGCTTTGTCGATGATGGTTTGCACCCATTTACGCTCAGCCGCCGCACTGGCCTCGATACGCGTCGCGCCTCGGGCTTTTGCGCTTTGCAAAATATGCGCTAGATGCTCACTTTGTTCGTCCAAGGCATAGGTATAGGTTGCGGTAAAACCCGACTGAGCCGGACCAAAAAAGAAGCTATTAGGAAAACCTCGGCTGTGCATGCCATGGAAGGTCGCTAGACCGTCGGCCCACTTCTGCGACACCGAGAGTCCGTCAACGCCGCGAATCTGATAACCGGCGCGACGCGAATAGTCTGTGCCCACCTCGAAGCCGGTCGCAAAGATAATGCAATCTACTGGATATGCTTGGCCTGCAAAAACGATGCCCGTAGCGGTTATCTCCTCAACCCCACGGCCGTCGGTATCGACTAGGGTTACATTCGGGCGATTGAAAGTCGGCAGATATTCGTCGTGAAAACAGGGGCGTTTGCAGAACTGTCGGTAGTATGGCTTGAGCGACTCGGCAGTTTGCGCATCGGTCACCGTGGCATCAGCGCGGGCGCGTACCTGTTCCATCTTCCGGTAGTCGGCCAACTCCATCTCTTTGGCGAGGTTCATATGCTGCATCGCCTTGTTGGTGAGATGCTGCTTCAACCCGACCCGGTAAAAATTGGCTGTGAACGGTGCCGCCAACGCCCACAGCGCTAGCCGGAACTTCGACGGTGCCTTGTCGCGCAAGCTGCCAAACAGCAGTCGAAAGGCCTCGGTCCAACCGTCGGCTACTAAGTCTTCTGTGACCGGCGCACCAGTCATAATGGACTCAAAATTGCGCCGGCGCTCTTGCTGCCAGCCGCTTTCCTGACTTGCGATCCAGTTCGGGTCTGTGGGCTGATTGTTACGCACATCGACAGAGGAAGGGGTGCGCTGAAAAACGTACAGATGCTCGGCTGCTGCACCCAAATGCGGCACACACTGTACAGCGGTAGCGCCGGTGCCGATCACCGCCACACGCTTGTCCCGCAGCTTGTTTAGCCCACCATCAGAGCTGCCGCCAGTGTAGTCATAGTCCCAGCGGCTGGTATGAAAAGTGTGGCCCTGAAATGTGTTGATGCCCTTAATGGCTGGCAGCTTGGGCCGATTCAGAGGACCGTTGGAGTGCACGACATAGCGCGCTTTGAGCCGGTCGTGTCGGTCGGTAGAAACAATCCAGCGGCCTAGGTCTTCATCCCAGTCCGTAGCCGAAACCATGGTCTGCATCAGTGACCGCTCGTATAAGCCGTAGGTTTGTGCGATCACGCCGCAATATTCGAGTGTCTCCGGTGCATTCGTATATTTTTGTCTCGGCACAAAGCCGGTTTTTTCCAGCAGCGGAAAATACACATAGGATTCGATGTCACAAGACGCACCGGGATATCGATTCCAGTACCAAGTGCCGCCAAAGTCACCGCCTTTTTCAATAATGCGAAAATCAGTAATTCCAGCATCGTGCAGGCGCGCTGCGGCCAACATGCCGCCAAAGCCACCGCCGATAATCACCACCTCAACTTCTTCCTCAATGGCGTCACGTTGCAACGTCTGCTTGATATAGGGGTCTTCGACAAAGTAGGCAAAGTCGCCAGACACCTCCTGATACTGATCGTTGCCTTCAGCTCGTACGCGCTTATCGCGCTCCAGCTGGTACTTGCGGCCCAGTGCCTCTGGGTCGAAGGATAACCGTTGGGTATTGGCATTCATTGCGAGCACTCATAAAACATACATTCGCCAGACCATACAAAAATGTAGGCCGCAGGCCAACGTATACAACGATAAAAGTACCGGCACTGTTATAGACAGCCTAACCTTGGACGGCTAATGTCTCTCATTAACACGGGCATTTTACTTGGCGAGCAAAGAACTTTGCCGCGCCGCTGCAAACTCAGGACAGGGGGCTTCACAAGGTGTTCAAAAAGACGCTAATCGGCATGGCGCTGCTCTTGGTAACGCTGTGTGGGCTATTTTGGCTCGCATTTTTTTCGCCTCGGCCACCGCTCACCATTGACCCTGCCACCCTTGCCGGCTACGGCAAGGACATTAACTACTGCCAACTACCGGTACTGGATAACAGCGGCAAACGTGCGACTGACATTGCCAAGGGCAACACACCGGGCTGCGCCTATCAACACTTCCCGCTACCCATACTGCGCGAGTGCACTGAGCCTCTAGCCCCAGGAGTCGCAGACCTGCGCGGCCTATGGCGCGCTATAGACGGCAGGACTGGCCATGTGGAGCGGGTCGAACAATGCGGCAGTCGGGTCGTCATCACCGCTGGCGGCATTATTCACGATTTGGGTCCGAATCAAACCGCTGGCAGCAGCAGTAATGACACCGAGGGCCTCATCGTCTTCTCTGTTGCAGAACAAGCCTATTGCCCGCGCACCAGTGCCGATATTTCCTGGCAGGATGAGGTTCTGAGCTTCCACGTGTTTGGCTGGGGTCCTGTGGTGGTCAGACGCTATCGCGATGGCGAACAGTTGGTCTGGGAATACGTCGACGGCAGCACTACGCGGCTTGAGCGCATTTGTGAACTGCCAACCGAGCATGCCGTGCCGCAGCCCCGTGGTCCGCAGCTACAGTTTTTTTGAGGAGCAACCTATGAAATGGAAAATCTGGATCTGGGTACCCATCGTCTATGCTCTCTTCGCTGCATGGTATTTCAATTGGCAAGGTCCGCTTAGCGACACGGAAATCGAGTCGTTTATGCGCCATATGAGCGCCACCAGCGAGGGCGAATTCACCGACCAAGACGCCATGCTGCGATTCTTACGCGAAGACGATGGCCGCGAGTTCATCATGCTCAATCAGGTCGAGCTGCGCGAAGGTGCTATCCCGCACCCACTTAGCGGCGTAAAAATGCCCGCCAGCGAGATGCTCTACGAGTACTTTGGGCCCTTTACGTGGGCACTGCTTCTGCGCGGCGGCCACCCAGTGTTTCAAGCGCGCAGCGTCGGCAGTCATGTAGACACATGGAATGCGAACAACAGTCCTACCTTCGCTATCACCGCCATGATGCGCTATCGCAGCCGTCGCGACGTTGTACAAATGGTGCTAGATCCGGCCTTTACCGACGGCCACAAGTTTAAACTTGCGGCAATTCAGCGGACCATTTCTTATCCCACCCAAATCGAAATGAACAGCTCCATACCACCCCATATTGCAGTGCTGGTGTTGCTGCTGTTACTGGCGTCGCTGGCACAAAACCTCGCTCATGTCAGAGACAGGTAGCAGTCCAGCATGCGCTCACAGGCTCAGCGCAGACTGGGACTGGCGCGAAACGAAAAAACCAAGCAGGATCAGTAGCTAGCAAATACGCGTGCATTGGCAGGGAGGGCTTTTCAATGCAAACACCAATTCCAACCAATGAAGAATGGGCGCAACGGTGTCAGAGCGACGGCGAATTTATGCTCGCCGCACGCTACTGGAACGGCGGCCTACGCCTCAGCATGGGGACAACCACACTCGAGCTTCCAGTGCTGCAAGGCCAGCCCAGTGCGACGGCGACCCTGCAAGATGGCGTCATCGAATTGATCGCCGACACACAGGTGTGGGAGAAAATTCTCGCGCCGGTGCCCGAGCGCTTTCATAACGACATCATGGCCGACGTGATGCAGGGCAAGGGTATGGGTCGCAAGGCGGATCCGGCGGTATTTGCTCAGTATTTTGCTGCCGCCGCGCGCGCCATCGAACTGCTGCGTCCGGCCATAGATGTTGGTGAGGCCATGCCCCACGATCTGCAGCCAGAGGGTACCTTCAGCGCGCCGGTGGGCCGCTATGTGCAGTTGCAACTTGGTGGCGCGAAGCACCGTATTTACTTCGAGGAGGCGGGTTCTGGCATTCCCATTTTGCTCCAGCATACGGCGGGCTGTCACAGCAGCCAGTGGCGGCACCTGTTTGAAACGCCCGAGATCACCGACCGCTTCCGACTCATCGCCTACGACCTGCCCTATCATGGTAAGTCACTGCCGCCGGTAGCAGAGCCGTGGTGGCATGAACAGTATCTGTTACACGGCGAGTTTCTACGCTCCATACCGCTGGCCCTAAGCCGAGTTCTTGGCTTAGATCGACCGATCTTTATCGGCTGCTCGGTAGGCGGCCTGCTTGCGCTGGATCTGGCCCACAAGCATGCCGATGCTTTTCGGGCAGTAATTTCACTGGAAGGCGCACTTGAAATTCCGGGCAAGCTTGAGCACAACAGCGAGCTTTGGCACCCCCAAGTCAACAACGAATATAAGGCGAGACTGATGGATGCGCTGATGTCGCCAACCTCGCCCAAGCGTTACCGCAAAGAAACCGCCTATGTGTACTCTTGTGGCTGGCCGCCGGTGTGTCTCGGTGACTTACACTACTATTTGGAAGAATACGACCTTACGGCTGTGGCTGGCGAGATCGACACCAACCGGATTGGTGTGCATATCTTATCTGCCGAGTACGACTGTAGCGGCACCGCTGAACTGGGCAGAGCCGCCCACGAGGCCATTGCCGGCTCCACTTTTCAAGAGATGAAAAACGTGGGCCATTTCCCGATGAGCGAGAACCCCCAAGTTTTTTTGCAGTACCTGCTACCCACCCTCGATCAGGTAGCGGCAGCTTAGCCAACGACGACAGCGCTTATGCAGTTAGCGATCGAATTGGGGCCCATGCAACCTGACACACTCACAGCCGCAGTAGAGTGGGTGCAGTTCGCGGAAAAACTTGGGGTAGACATGGTGTTCTCTGCCGAGGCTTGGTGGAGCGATGCCATTACGCCGCTGGCCTATTTGGCAGATAAAACTCAGACCATCAAGCTCGCCACAGGCATCATGCAAACCACCGCCCGCACACCAGCCATGACCGCGATGAGCGCACTGAGCCTGCACGATTTGAGCGCTGGCCGATTCATTCTCGGTCTGGGTGCCAGTGGTCCTCAAGTCGTCGAAGGCTTGCACAGCACGCGTTACCACCCGCCACTGGCGCGGCTGCGCGAGACCGTTGAAATTTGCCGCATGATCTTTGCCGGCGAGAAAGTCGAATATCAAGGCAAAGTGTTCCAGATGCCACTACCCGACAGTGAGGGCAAAGCCATTAAAATCGCCCACGCACCCGCAGACATCCCCATCTACCTTGCCACTCTGGGGCCTAATGCTCTGCGCTATACTGGTGCGGCCGCCGACGGTTGGCTAGGCACATCCTTCTCACCGGAGCAGTGCGAAGCGCATTTAGACTATCTGCGAGCAGGGGCTGCGACCAAAGACCGAACGCTAAGCGATTTGGACCTGTGTGTTTCTGTGCGTGTTGAGCTAGGCGAAGACGTGGACGCCATGATCGCCAGACGTAAGCCAGCCGTGGCCTTCAACATGGGCGGCATGGGTTCAGCAGAAACCAATTTTTACAACGACGCGTTTAAGCGCGCAGGCTACGCAGACGACGCGCTAGCCATTCAGCAGCTGTGGATAGATGGCAAGCGCGAGGCCGCTGCAGCACGCGTGCCCGATGCCATGGTCACCGCTTTTCAGGCCATCGGCGATCACGCCACGGTAACCGAGAGATTAAGCAAATACCGCGACGCTGGTGTCACCACCCTAAAGCTGGGACTGGACAGTGCCGGACCCATTGGCCCGGCGCGCTACGCGCTGCTGGAACAAATAGTCGATATCACAAAGGGAATAACATGAAACTGTATATGGTGCCGTTGGCCCCCAACCCCACCAAGGTTATGCTCTATATTGCTGAGCGTGAGCGTCTCGGCGTGAGCATGCAGATAGAACAAATTGTAGTAAATACGGTGAAAGGCCGGCATCGAGAACCCAAGCACCTCGCTCGCAATCCCTTCGGCACTGTACCAACTCTGGAGCTTGACGATGGCAGTCACCTGGTCGAATCGCTGGCCATCATTGATTACCTAGAAGACAAATTCCCGCAGCACACGCTTTATACTGGTACTCCAGAGGATCGCGCCAAGGCCAGAGACCTTGAGCGCATTATTGATCTGCGCATTGGCGGCCCCATGGGCGCCTATGGACACGCGACCAAGTCGCCTCTGGGACGGCCGCCGCAACCTGAGAAAGCGGCCGAATATTTACAGGCCATGCAAACCCCACTGAACTACTTGGAGAATTTATTGGCAGATGGCCGGGGGCTGTTGGGCGGCGAGCGTGTCAACGTCGCCGACTGCACAATGCAGTCGTCACTGCAGTTTATGCGTTTTATCGACGCCGATGTCTTTGCTGAGCGACCACTGTTGCGCGCATGGGATGAGCGCTATCGCCAGCGGCCTGCTGCACGCGCCGTTTTGAAGTGGTAGCACCTTGAATCGTTCGAGCTTTGAAACGCTGGTCAGTTTCAACCTTGGCCTGCCCGCCCAGTGGTCTTAGACTAGTCGCCACGGAGTGTAGCTCAGCTTGGTAGAGCACTACGTTCGGGACGTAGGGGCCGGAGGTTCAAATCCTCTCACTCCGACCAATTTCAGCTATCGTTTGTATCGCTTCTTCTGAAGACGGTTCGGCAAGTACCAGTTGCTTCACCATCGGGCAGACCATAGCTAATGGCCTTAGTCGCTAATGGCCTCAATCGCTAATGACCTCAATCCTTGCCGCCTCGTCCTGCATACCCAGCGCCAAATCTTGGCCGCCATGCTGTCTGGCCATTTCCGGCACCTCCATTCGATTCTCCGAGGAGGCGGCGCAAAGTGCAGGGTCGACGCCGCATGCAAGTGAAGCCCAATTATGACGCACTTTACGCGCAGAAATCGACGCCCATCCCAACGTAATCACTAAGGCGTTAGTTTCAGCAAACGTCCTTGACTGCCGCCGCGCTCATCCTCCAGCACCCAGATCGCCCCCGCCGGACCCTCCAGCACACTGCGGATGCGCGCGCCCATGTCGTAGCGGTCCACTTCTCGGGCTGTATCGCCGTCTATTGCGATCCGCACAATGGCCTTCGAGCCTAGGCCTGATGCCAACAGCTGCCCGCCCCAGTCTTTGAACAAGGTACCCTTGACCAATGCAAGATGCCCGGGAGAGATGGCAGGCACCCAGCTGATCTTGGGTGCCTCGAATTCAGGACGGGTCGCGTGATCGGGTATGGCTCGGCCATCGTAGTGATCACCATCCGACACCTCAGGATAGCCATAATTGCCGCTCTTGCGGATTAGGTTTAGCTCATCGCCATGGCGCGGGCCCATCTCTATCACCCATATCTGTCCCTGCAAATCCTGAGCAATGCCCAAGGGATTACGGTGCCCTAGGGACCACACTTGGCCATACACCCCAACGTTGTCAACCAGCGCGCTCTCAGCGGTAAAATTTACGAACGGATTTGTCGAGGGCACGCTGCCGTCGTCAGCCAATCGAAGCACCTTGCCCACATTGGACTGCATATCCTGAGCGGGCGTAAATTTCTGCCGATCACCAGACGTGATCCAAAGAAGACCCTCATCATCAAAAAGCAGACGGTGGCCGTAATGGCCCTTGCCCACCATCTTTGGGTATTGCCGCCAGATCACTTCAAAATCGGCCAGCGCCGGACGTTTGGCATTGACATCAATTCGTGCTCGGCCAACTGCGGCGCCGCGAGTACCGTCAGCTGCCGATTCAACATAGCTTAGGTAGAGCAAGCCGTTATTTGCAAAGTCCGGGTGTATGGCCACGTCTCCTAGGCCGCCTTGTCCACCGTAGCCAACATCGGGCAATCCATCCACAGAACGCTTGTCCCCCTGTTCATCAACAATCCACAGCCGTCCTTTTTTTTCCGTAACGAGCATGCGTTGATCAGGAAGAAAAGCCATAGCCCAAGGCTCATCAAAAGAGGCCACCGCTTCAGTATGAAACGGCACATCTGAGGTAGCGCGTACCTGACAGGTTGTTAACATGAGTAGCAAAGCTGCAAAAAGACGGATCGGCATGGCCAAATTCCTCGGCTAAAAACCACATATTAACCAGTATGCGGTGGGGGATGTAGCAATACAGTAGCAGCCATCGAAGGCGGCAATTGATAACAGCGTAACTGTGGACACGGCCATGCAAGGATTTTCTCAGGCGGCAGACAACAATAAGGCACCCATTTTAGCCGTGCTGGCGGAATGGCTGCCCGATGATGCCAACGTACTCGAAATCGGCAGTGGTTCGGGTCAGCATGCGCTGCATGCGGCCGCTGCACTGCCGAGCATTCGCTGGCAGCCTACCGAGCGTGATGAAGCGCTGGCAACCTTGACGAGCAATGTCGCCGCGTTTGGCACGGCCAATATCCTGCCCCCAGCTGCATTAGACCTTGCCCTGCCCCGATGGCCAGAAAACCCCTACGACTGCGTTTATTCAGCAAACGTTTTGCACATTGTGAGTGCGACGTTGGGCGCGAGCCTGATCCAAGGCGGCGCCAACACGCTCGTCGAGGATGGATTGCTCGCGCTTTATGGTCCGTTTAAGTACCAAGGCGAATTCACAACACCTTCGAACGCCGACTTCGACCTCTGGCTTAAAGACCAAAACCCGCATAGCGGGGTGCGTGATTTTGAATGGGTGTGTGGCCTTGCAAGGGGCGCTGGCCTGTCGTTGCTTGAAGACCGAGCTATGCCTGCCAACAATCGCTTGCTTGCCTTTCGCCGCCGGGTCTAATCGAAACAACCAGAGCCCTATAGCCGCCCCATCGTCTGCAGTTGCTTAACGGTTTCCAACGCCGACTGTTCTGCTGACACGAAGGTCCAAGCAAAATGCCGTTTGGCCTTACTCTTGTCGATATCCGACTTGCGGCCTAGGAAGGGTACCACCCCTTCTAACTGACTATTGAAAAGCGCGACAACCTTCACCAAAAAGTTAGGCAACTCCCTAGTGGGCGCCTTCGCAAAGCCAGCTTGCTGCAGCACTTTTCCCATACCTGCAAAAAACATTTCGTTTTCACTGAGAATAATGCGTTCACCGTTGGTCTGCGCATCGGTCATGGCCAGCACATGAGCCTTGGCGACATCGCGAACGTCAACGAAACCCATGTGAATTTTCGGGCAAGCGGGCATGACGCCACTGGCCAGCTGCAGCAACAAATCGTTGGAGGTACCAATGTCATCCGAGAGCATCGGCCCGGTGACCGCTACCGGATTCAAGACCGTTAGCTCGAACCGCTCCGCCTCTGGCAGCTCTGTCATAAAGGCCCAAGCGGCTTGCTCGGCCAATGTCTTACTCTTTGGATAGGGACTACACTGTTCAGGGTCGGACCAGTCTGCCTCGCTGAACAGCGTTTTGTCATCGTGACCATAGCCGACTGCGGCAAAGGATGAGGTCAGCACTACTTTTTCCACCGCGGTACCCACGCAAGCTTTGAGCACTCGCAACGTGCCTTCCACTGCGGGCCTTATCAGCTCGTTCTCGTCCTTAGGGACCTCGAGCACGAAGGGCGATGCCACATGCAGCACGTAACGACAGCCGTCGATGGCCTCGGACCAGCCATCGTCCTTGAGCAAATCTGCACAGACGATTTCCAATTTGCTCGAATCCACATTGGCAAGTTCCATAGCGCCGACCACCTCTGCACCACGACTCTCCGTGCGCACGGTGCCGCGCACCTCATAGCCACCACGCAACAGTTGCTCCACACAGTGCAAGCCAATAAACCCGGTAGCACCCGTCACCAAAACCTTATCCATACAAACTCCGATAGACACTTATTATTGTTCCGTATGTACGACAACTGGTTGCTCCATACTGGCACCAACCGCCCCCAGCTGTAGCCAAACTGCCTGCTATTTCACCCTAGCGTCAAGGTGCACTGAGATCAACGATCCACGGCTGAGCAGGCCCAACCACCCCTTTTGCCCGCCACCGTACTGGATTGGCGCAGATCGCTTCCTTCCCGAAGGCGCTTTCGTTACCGTAACGGAATAACAACAACAAGGAGCATGACATGCCCGATCATCAGCACGCGGGTGGCTGCCTTTGCGGGCAAGCGCGCTACACCGTTGTCGGTCAGCCTGAACCACGCGGGGTCTGTCATTGTCGTTATTGCCAGCTGCGCACTGGCAGCGCGTTCGCAGTGCTGGCGTATTTCCAGCCTCAGAACTTTCAGCTGCAACATGGCGAGCTAAGCCATTACCACTTCACCAGTGAGAGCAACAAAAACTGGGACACTTACTTTTGCCCACGATGCGGCACCACTGTGTACTACCAACTGGAAGTGTGGGGCGACCTCATTGGCATTGATGCAGGCACCTTCGACCCACCCTCTTTTTTCTTCGACATTGCTGGCGAAGTGTTCACCCAATCAAAGGCACATTTTGTCGGCGAGATTGCGGCGGACAACCACTACGAAGTGTTTCCCGGCTACGCGCCTCGTAAAGAGGAACCTGGGCGACTGAAGACGCCGTCTTAATCAATTCTACTGCGTCTCCGACCTGAACAGCCTGCTTCGAAAAGGCACAATGCAAGACTTACGCGATCCTACCGGCAGACCGATTAGTTTTTGGCTGTCCTTGCTGCCAGCCTTGGTGCTCGGCCTCCTGGTGGGCTGGGGGCTTGTGCTGCGTCCACTGCTTTTGGGCCTGCCATCAATGCCGCTGGAAACAGTGTTCCTGGGCAGCGCGAGTTTCGCCATAGGCCTACTGCTTTGGCTGGGCTTTGCTTGGACACAAATTCAGCAAGCGATTGTCCAGCGCCTCGCCAAGGCCCTGCCGGCCATCTTCATCCTGCTGTTAATTGGCCCGCTGGTCGCGGCGTGGATGCTCAGCGGTACCATTCCCATGCTCGTGAGCTGGGGGGTAAAAATCATTAACCCCCATTACCTGTATTTACTGGCCTTCGTTGTCGCTGCTATTTTTTCCCTGCTCACTGGCACCTCATGGGGCAGCGCTGCGACCGTAGGCGTAGTGCTCATCGGTATCTCCAACTCTGTGGGCGCAGATAGCGCCATCGTCGCTGGCGCCGTCATCGGCGGCGCGTACTTTGGCGACAAGCTCTCTCCTCTGTCAGATACCACTAACATGGCGGCTATCGCCGCCGCAGTAGACTTGTTCGAGCATATCCAATCGATGCTCTGGACCACCGTACCCGCAGCGCTCATTGCCCTTTGCGGCTCTCTGCTGGTAGGCGCCCAAATGGAAATCCAGGCACCAGCTTCTGCGTCATTAGCAGTGGGCGATTTTTTGGCCGGCCTCGACGGCATATTTTCCTACAGCGTAGTCCTGCTGTTGCCCGTGGTTATCGTGCTCTTCGGTGCAATGAAAAAGTGGCCGACCATCCCGGTGCTATTGCTGTCCATTGCCAGCGCCGTAGCCCTCGCGGCACTGTTCCAAGGCTTTGCGCTTTTCGCTGTACTGCAGGCCTTGGTTTCTGGTGTCACCGTTGAGTTCCTGACCCAGACGCCAATGCCAGATGCGGTTGGCGCACTCATGCAGCGCGGCGGCATTTACAGTATGCAAGAGGCGATCTTCGTGGCAATTTTGGTGTTCTTTTTTATCGGCGCCATCGACCTGCTGCAAACCATGCCGCGCTTGGTGCAGGCCCTTTTTGGTTTTGCTCGGGGCCAACAGTCCACCGTGCTGGCAGCCCTGTTTGCCGCGGCGACAACCAATGCGCTCACCTCAAACCAGAGCGCCACGGCATTTATCGTCGGCGACGCCTTTGGCCGGCGTTTCGACAACAAGGGCATACCTCGGCGGGTGCTATCACGTTCAATTGAGGACACTGGCACCATGATCGAAAGCCTTATCCCGTGGCATGCTACTGCGCTGTTCATGGTAGCCACCCTTGGCGTGCCGGTGAGCGAGTATTGGCATTGGCAGCTGCTGACCTTGGCACACCTTTGCATTGCGCCACTGTTAGCGCTAACTGGCGTAGGATGTGGTTTTGCCCCGTTAAACCATGAGAGCCGCCGTGAGCGAACGTAACAGTACTGACGATTTACATCTGGAAACCCAACTCGCGCGACAGCTTGCGGCAACAGACCCAGCCTACGGTGCCGCCGCACCACCGATTTATCAAACCAGCACGCATACCTTCACCAGTTGGGAAGCGCTCGCAGAGGCCTTTGACAACCGCGCCGACACGGCATTTTACGGCCGCCAGCTGAATCCTAGCGTGCAGTTAGCCCAGCGGGCACTGGCGCAAATGGCGGGAGCAGAGGCAGCGCGGCTATTCGCCTCTGGCATGGGGGCAATTAGTGCATCGCTATTGGCCTGCCTAAGCAGCGGCGATCACTTGGTGGCCGCCAATGGGGTTTATGGCCCGGCCGGACGCTTTATGGCCGAGTGGTTGCCCGCCAAGGCGGCAATCGACACCACTTTCGTTAAGGATATGACACCACAGGCCTTCAGCGACGCCTGTACTGTGCGCACCCGGGTGATTTATCTGGAAACGCCTTCATCCGGACATTTTGAGCTGCAGGACATTGCCGCAATCGCCGCGCTGGTAAAAGACCGTGGCATCCGCATCATCGTCGACAACACGTGGGCTACGCCCTTGGGACAAAGCCCGTTGGCGCTGGGTGCCGATTTAGAAATACACAGTGCATCCAAATATCTTGGCGGCCACAGCGACCTTATCGCCGGCGCGGTGCTGGGCAGTACTGCGCTGGTACAAAGCATTAGCGACGACGAAGCAGA
>JAACDW010000252.1 GCA_009936775.1 Pseudomonadota bacterium | reverse complement strand
CCGGCAGGGCGACAACAGCCCCCGGCAGGGCGACAACAGCCCCCGGCAGGGCGACAACAGCCCCCGGCAGGGCGACAACAGCCCCCGCAGGGTATGACTCAGATCGCGGCTAGACAGTTTCCAATGCTTTGGTGAGGGCTCGAAAAAAGTCGCTGGTCCCGGCGCTGCCGCCTTGGTCTGCTGTGAGGTTCGATTTGTCTTGATATACCAAGGTGACAGCATGGCGCAGCCGTGTTGCGGCTGGCCCTTGACCCACATAATCCAAGAGCATGGCTGCAGACAGCAGGGTTGCCGTGGGGTTGATAATATTCTGCCCGGCAATATCCGGCGCGGTACCATGAGCCGATTCAAAGTAGGCGTAGTCCTCGCCATAGCAGCCCGATGGAGCCAGCCCTAGCCCACCAATCAAGCCTGCGGCACCGTCGGACATAATGTCGCCGTAGAGGTTGGGCATAACCACGACATCCAGAGCATGCGGGTTGGAAATCATCCGGCAGAGAAAATCGTCGACAATGAAATGCTCAAACTCGATATCGGGATACTCACTGGCAATGGCCTTGCCAATTTCTAAAAACAGGCCATCGGCGACGGCCAGCATGTTGTATTTGCAGGTAACGGTGACCTTGCGCTGTTTGTCACGCTGCCGCGCCAACTCAAAAGCGTAGCGGATAACTCGCTCAGAGCCTTTTTCTGTAATGGCCTTAATCGCGTACTTGCCCGGCCCGAGGTCGCCCAGATTCGCCCGAGCATGCCGGGAATAGAGATTTAGTCCCGCTAGGTCTTCGATATCGCCTTCCAGACCCAGGTAGAGGTCTTCCAAGTTCTCTCGAACAATGGCGAAATCGATGCCCTCGGGCTGGGCCAGTGGCGAACTGAAACCCGGTGTAAAAACGCAAGGTCGCAGGTTTGC
The DNA here is from genome assembly GCA_009936775.1 of Pseudomonadota bacterium. Taxonomy (GTDB): domain Bacteria; phylum Pseudomonadota; class Gammaproteobacteria; order Pseudomonadales; family Azotimanducaceae; genus UBA4421. The sequence goes on along the minus strand of JAACDW010000252.1, from coordinate 8,176 downwards.
ATAGGTTTGTTTACCCCAGCGTAAGTAGAATAGCACTGGCGTACTGTCGCCGCTGGTTGAGCCGAAGAAGGTGGCATCCGCGGCATCAATCTGTGCCTTAGCGGCGTCCGGAAAAAGCGTGCCTGTGGCCTGTTTTGCGGCTTGGCCAACCATAGGCTCAACAAAGTCGATGCCCAGATCCATGCCACGCAGCAGATCTACAGTAGGTCTCATGACCTCTGGTGAAGCATCATCTCCAAGAAATACCGCAACTTGTTTGTTCGTCATTTTGATTTTCCCATACGCCCTTAGCGGCTTTTCCCGCGCCTAATCCTAGCGCACGCGACGCGCTGATTGATGGTTTAGTTTGCGGCTACGGCGTCCTAGAATGGGGCATCAGAACGCAGGGGGTTGTAATGGGGGCTTATCAGCATATTACCGTAGACGACTCGTTAGGGCCGGTAGGGGCAGAGGTTAGAGGTGTTGATCTTTCTCAGCCGCTGTCCGCTGAAGTGGTAAAAGAGCTGCATCGGGCTTGGCTAGCGCATCATATTCTGTTCTTTCACGACCAAGATCTTTCGCCAACGGCGCAGGCGCAATTTGCCGCCAATTTCGGCGAGCTCGACCAGTACAAATTTATGCAAGCGGTGGCAGAAAATCCGTATGTAATTCCCATCATCAAAGAGGCAGATGCAAAGCTCAACTTTGGTGGCGGCTGGCATACCGACAGTTCCTATCAGTTAATACCGCCCAAGGCCACGGTGCTTTATGCAGTGGCAGTGCCGCCAGAGGGTGGTGATACCTTATTTGCCAATGCAACCGCGGCGTTTGATGCCTTGAGTGATGGGTTGAAAGACAACGCAGTGGCATGGCAGGGCGTGTTCTCGCCCAAGCTCGTGCATGGCAGCGGCGGTTTCTACAAGAGCAAAGAAGCGGAGGACAACCTTGGCAATGCCTATGGTGGCGACGATGGCTACGCTGAGAGTGAAGTCCGGCACCCGATTATTCGCACCCACCCGGAAACCGGCGCCAAGAGTATTTACTGCGGCATGGCGCATACGGTGAAGATAGATGGTTGGAGTCGTGAGGACAGCTTGCCAATTTTTCGTCACCTGACCGAGCATCTAACCCAAGACCAATTTGTGACCCGGTTTCAATGGCGGCAAGGGTCGCTCGCCATGTGGGACAATCGTAGTGTGTTTCACTACGCACTGAACGACTATCATGGTCACCGTAGGCATATGCACCGTGTCACCATTAAGGGTGACAAACCCTTTTAACCCATGGTTTAGCGAAACAAGGATGGATGACATGGCTGAGCACACTGAAACGAAAGGCCCGGTTGGCACATTAGAACAACAAGTTAATGCGTTTATTGCTGCCAACCTGACCGCAGAAATGGTTGAGGGCGCGCGACTGGGCTTTGGTATCAGCCGTGAACTGGGTACGCGCTGGCATCAGGCGATTCATCAACAGGGTTGGATCGCACCGGACTGGCCGGTGGAATATGGCGGCACCGGTTGGGGGATAAGAGAAAAACAGGCCTTCTCCGACGCCATGGCGTTGGCCGGGGCACCGATGATTATGCCTTTCGGCATTGGCATGGTGGGGCCAGTGATTTACACCTTTGGTACCCAAGCACAAAAAGACCAGCACCTACCGAGTATTCTCGATGGAAGCACCTGGTGGTGTCAGGGATATTCGGAGCCGGGTAGCGGTTCGGATCTGGCCTCGCTGAAAACCAGTGCAGTGCGCGACGGCGATCACTATGTGGTGAACGGACAGAAAATTTGGACCACCAACGCGCACAAAGCCGATTGGATCTTCGCCCTAGTGCGCACAGATCCTGACGCCAAGGCTCAGCGCGGCATCAGTTTTTTGCTTATTGATATGAAAACGCCGGGTTTGGAAGTGAAGCCCATTGTGTCCATTGACGGTATGCATCATCTGAATCAGGTGTTCTTTGAAGACGTGCGCGTGCCGGTAGAAAATCTGGTTGGCGAAGAAAACGCCGGATGGACCTATGCAAAATTTTTGTTGGGTAACGAACGCGCAGGCATCGCCAATGTGGCTGCCTCCAAGCGCTTGGTTGGCAGACTCAAGGAAATTGCCGAGGCCGAGGGTGACGGCATGGGTGAGAGCCTATCCCAGTCCTCGGACTTTATGATGCGCTTGGCCAGTGTGGAAGTGCAGCTTAACGCTCTGGCGGCCCAAGAGGCGCGGGTGATTGCCAGTATGGAATCTACCGGCAGCCCCGGCGACGCGGCCTCCATGCTTAAGATCATCGGTTCCGAAGTCGAACAGAATTTGCATGCCCTGCGCGTTGAGGCCATTGGCTACTACAGTTTGCCCTTCGAGGTGCCACTGATCCGCGGTGAAAGCAATTTGTCTGCACCCGGACCGGACTACGCGGTGAGCGCGGTAGCCGATATGAATTTCAGTCGCGCCGCGTCGATTTATGGCGGCTCCAATGAGATTCAGCGCAATGTCATGGCGAAGGGTGTGTTGGGCCTCTAGTTCGTTTCTGAGAAGCATCTTGTGAGGCAGGCTCTTGGGTGTGGTGTGCCTGCGTATTGCTCGCAATGAAATGGTCCGATCAGATGCGTTTTTGGCGGTGCTGCGCGAACTCGTGTGGTGGGAAGAAGCTGATAGATTGGCTTACCCATCTCCCTGCTGGTGTTCAAATATGGACTTGTACCCAGTCTTCGACCAATCCGGCGGCATAAGCACAGGTCGTGGATCAAATTCCGCCCACTTAGCACGCTCGCCGCGCACAATGGTCTCGGCATACTTGCCGCTGACGGTTAGGTTGGTGATAGGGATAGCGTGAGCCGCCGAGTATGCGCATAGCAGCAAGGGCCTTGGTTTTGCAGCGCGGTTCGGCGCGGATCCATGCACGCAGCGACAGTTGTGTGCCGTAATGGAACCCGCAGTGCCGCCGAGGTACACGGCATCTTGCACGTTCAGGTCGGCGAGATCCTCGTCATTTAGCGCACCGGTCCAGACGCCATCGTGGTCATAGAGATTGTAGAGTGGGCCGTTGTGACTGCCAGGTATCACACCCATGGGCGACATGTCCTCGGTGACATTATCGAGGTACACCCCCAAGGTCAGCACCTCATAGTTGGTGTGTGGCCAAAACTGGATGTCTTGATGCCACTTCACTTCTTCGCCGCCACCGCTCCATTTGAAATTCAGTTTTGCGTGATGGAACTTAACGTTCGGGCCGAGCAGGTCCTCGGCAACATCGAGAAAGGGACCTTGGCTGGCAAACTCCCAGTAGGTTTCGTGAAAGTCCGTTGGGGCATTAAGGCGGCGTATTCTGGGCTGCTCAGCGCTGTGGCTGGCTTCCAAATCGAAGCGCTTGTCCTTACCGATAACACGACGGCTGGCTTCGACAAATTCCGCAGTTACCCCTTGCAACTCGCTCAACCAAGGCTCACCAATGAGGCCCTCAATGCCGACAAAGCCGTCTTGGAAATAGGCCTCGCGCTGAGCCTGTTCAAGCACCTTGGCCGGCCTATTAAGTATTTTGTCCACAACACTTCTCCATTGGATCTTTTCATTGATCCTCTTGCGCACCAAAGGGTATCACTGAGTCAGATACGGATGGCTGAGTGAGTTTGCAAAAGACGCAGCCAGCGGCAGCGCCAGCCAGACCTTGGGCTAGGAGGCCCAAAATGCTGCGCGTGGCAGCGATACCCGACAGCCCAAGAATGGCCTTCATAAGCAGGTGCATGGCCAGCAGAGCGAGGCAGCCGGCCAGCGTGTAGCCAAACATGCGCAGTTGGGGTTTATTGCGCACAATGCCATAGGCCACGGGCAAACCAATCAGCAGGCTCGCGGCGATCAGCGGTAGGTAAATGGCAAGCATGTGGGTTGCATCATGCACGATCGCCTGCAGTCGCTGGGACAGTGTGACTTCAAAGCCAAGCTCGACGACAGAGGCAATATTGCCCTGACTGATGAATACCACGCCGAGGAAATAGGCCAACAATGCCGCAGTTACAAAGGCGGTTAGGATCTTCGTCATTTGTTAACCCTGCCCAGCTGGATTTTGGTTAGCGCTTTTGTGTGCGCTCATGGCGACACCCCTTGGTGCTACGCGAATCAGCTGCCCTTGAGGACTGTCGGTGAGCAAGTACAGTAGGCCGTCTGGGCCGGTACGCACGTCGCGGATGCGTTCCTCAATTTCACTAAACATAGTCTGCTCGTCCACCACCTCGCCGTCTTGCATGCTTAGCATGCGCACATCCTCATCGACCAACGTGCCTAGAAACAGCGCGTTACGCCACTCGGGGAAGCTATCGCCTGTATAAACAGTCAGACCCGAGGTGCCCACGCTACGAGACCAATACGTCACCGGTTCCGCCACATCTGGAGCGCTGCGCAGCGGCGACACGTAGGCGCCCGAGTAATTGATGCCCTTGGTTACTGCTGGCCATCCATAGTTCGTGTCGGGTGTGATGAGGTTCAACTCGTCGCCGCCCATGGCGCCATGCTCGTGGGCATAGATGCGCCCGCTGGCTGAATCCAGCGCCAGGCCCTGAGGGGTGCGATGACCGTAAGACCAAACCGCCGGATGGCCTCTGCTGCCATCGGCAAACGGATTGTCGCTGGGGATGCTGCCATCGCTGTGAATTCGCACGATTTTACCAAGCAGATTGAACCTGTCTTGGGCTGCCTCCCGGTATTCGAAGCCGTCGCCTGTGGTCATAAGGAGTGTGCCGTCGCGCAGAAACAGCAGCCGGCCGCCGTAGTGGACAGGTGTATCTTTCAGCGGCGAGGTGGTAAAAATTGGGGTTACCTGTTCCACGCTATTGTCGCGCAAGACGCCGCGCACGATGCGCGTGCCGTTCTGCTTCGGCGTGCCGTAAGCGAAAGACAAATAGATGCGGCTGTTGGTCGCGAATTCCGGATCGAGGACAACATCAAAATAGCCGCCCTGGCTGGCAACATAGCTATCGGGTAGTCCTGCAAGTGGGCCTGAGACCTTGCCTTCGCTCGAAACTCTTCGTACTTCGCCGCTACGCATGGCGACTAGATAGCTGCCGTTAGGCAAAAACGTAATCGACCATGGGTGGTTTAGACCTGTTGCAACAACGTGCAGGTCATAGTCGGTCTGAGCTGCTGCTCCGGGAAGCCAGAGGGGCAGGGCCAGAAGCAGGGCTGGTAGACGCATGCGGGTACTCTTGTCGATTAAGGAGCGGCCCGACCTTGGTCAGGATCCGAAGCGATAGCGTACTTTAAGCACTAACTGATCGGCTATGGGGTCGGTCCAAGCTTGGTCTAATAAATCGCTGAAGTTGTCTTGTCCGAGCGGGCGGGTGATGTCAGATGCCCTGACATAGACCAGGTACAGATCCGACAGCGGTGCAATTTCCCACCGATATCGCGCCTGCAAGACAATGTCTGATAGACCAAATGAGTCAGAGGGTCCATCAGGCTTGGCGGTGCTAAGCAGTCGTCCGGGACTATCGGGAATAAGGTAGAAAGCGTCTTCGTTGGCTTCGATACCTACCCATTGAACGGACAGCTTGAATTGCTGCTTGGCGCTTAAAAAGTACTCTGCGGTCAGATTGGGCACCAAGCCGTCGCCCACAAAAGTGGTCATGTTGCGGCCTTCCTGATGCAGCAACCAGCCGTCGCGATCAAAGTAAGAAATGCCAGCCGCAAGATTCAAGCCGTCAAGTGGGCGCCAGTTAGCTGAGGCTGTGTACTCGGAGCTGTCACCGCCGAGATCTTCCTCAAAATAAGTCGCAGCCAAGGCGAAGCGTAATGGCTTACTGGTATTGGATTCAAACTTTAATGCCGCCTTGGTGCTTTCTGCAGTGCGGTAGGTCCCGTTACCAAAGCCGTTTAAATCATCGTAGCGCGGCAGATAGTGTTCCAGTCGAGCGGGGAGTGTGGTCAAATTTTTGAACGTGGTGCGGTTCGACAGGGCCAACCCGCCGCGGGAGAGCAAGCTTTCGCCGTTTTGCTGCAGGAAGCCGCGAATGTCGAACTGGTTGTTGCGGGCCCAGCTTAGACCGGAAGTTGTGCGGGTGTGGGCGGTGCGAATCTGGCGGTAGTTGTTGCGTGATTGGTAACCCAAATCATTGATGTTTACATGTTCGTCGAAGTACTCGATACCCACTCGCTGCCTAACGCCTTGGCGAAAGGTGTACTCGAAGTCCACAAAGCCCCCGTAGCCGGCTTCAAGGCCGTCGAGGTCCGAGCGGAACACTTGGCCGTCCATTTTTAGCTTGCCGCTGTTGGTCAACAAGTGCCAGTCCAAGCCGGTTACGTAGGCATCGCGGTTGTAGTGTTGGACTGCAGTGGAGAGCAAGCCAATGGCCCTGTAGCCATTACTGTTGTTTTCGTAAAGCAAGCGGGCAACACCGTAGTCGCTGCCGTCTTGAGTGATATGCACCTCTTGGCCGTTGTCTGCTGCATTGAACATCACCTCGTCTTCAAAGGCAGTAAGCAGGCCATAGCGTACTTTGCCGAGCTGGCCGGTTGCCTTTGCTGCGCCAAGTAGCTGGGCTGGCAGGCCGCTTTGTCGGGCTGAAACGGTTTGCCCCTGTTGCAACACCGGGGTCTGCGGTCGGCCACCGATACGGCGCGTATTGACCAACGTGGTTGGTGGGCCAGTATTGCCCACACCGTTACCACGGGTGTCGGCCCTAGGTGAGGCAACAAAAATATCTTGGCCCTCGACGAAAAACAGGCGCTTCTCGGGAAAAAACGTTTCTGTAGCGGAGAGATTGACGACTACGTCATCGGATTCCACATTGCCGAAATCAGGATTGAGCGTTGCGTTCAGTTGGAAATTGCTTGAGGGCCGCCAAAATAAATCGGCGCCCACCTGATAGCGGATTTCGTCGTCGATATTGTCTTGGGTCACCGCGGCAAAGGGATAAATATTATATTGTTGCCGCGGCGCGACGCCTTCGAGCATCATCGGCTGTAATACGGACAGAAACTTTGGCTGGGTGGTGGGGAGAGCTGGCCAACCCCAACGCTCGTCGAGATAGGCGACCTTGCGCGACATATACACACCCATGTTGCGTACATCGCCACCACTGGGCATAGCGACCGCACTCCACGGAATGAAGAATTCCGCCGACCAGCCCCGCTTGGTCTCTGTTGACGCCCCCCGCCATGGGCCGTCCCATTCATTGGAATAGCGGGACTCCGGGAGAATGGTGCCATCCATCAACGAATCACCAAGATTGATGCCGAACCAGAATCCGTACAAGCCCTCACCGGAGGTATCCAGCGTGAGGTTTACCGCGTCGCGATTGAGCCCGAAAAATACGTCGCGGCCCGACAGGCGGCGTATCAGCGTGTCCTTAGGCTGGTCCATATCGGCACCAACGTACAAGCCCTTGTCGGTGTAAACGAACTTGATCTTCGTGGCATGAGGTACATCGGCCAGGGTATCTGGTTCCAGCACCACGAATTCTCCCACATCGGGCAGAGTCGCCCAGATACCCTCGTTGAGACGACCGTCGATTTCGATGTTGGCGTCGCCCTCGGTGGTTTTGCGCAGGCTAATGGCGTCGCCAACTGCAACTGATCTTGCATCCTCGGCCAAGGTGACCGGCACCCCCTTGGTGCCATTGAGGGACACGGTATTTAGGGCTGCTGGTGTTGTCGCGGGGGCGACAGTGGCTGGCGCAACATTTCGGCTCGGGTAGGCTAAGGCGTCAGCGATGGTAGGTGGCCGACTTGTTGGCTCAGCGCGTTCAGAGGTCACAATCCATGCGCCGCTTATGCTGGCTCTCTTGGCAATGGCTGCTGCGTCTTCGGCCGCCGAACGACTGCTGTAGTCGCGGGAAAGCACGCGGTATAGCTCGCCAAAAGCCGTTGTTGTGCGTACCACTTGATGCCCGGCCCCAAGTTCCGCGTTGGCGACACTGGCCGCCCTGCGGGCATTGTCGAGGCTGCTATAACTGCCAACGGCTACCTGAAAGACAGTTTCTGCCAGGGCAAGCGTGCTGGTACCCAGCAATAGCAGGGCCGCCAGTGTACGGCTCAGTTGCCGGATGCTATGTCCTTGGATGCGGGTTGAGGGCTTCATTAGTGGTCTCCAAGAGATCTGTAAACGGAGGCGCAGACCCAGTTCCTGACAATGCGCACCAATGTGCTTGCAATGCGCATTGGGCAAACACGCCAATGGTAGCGAGAATTTGGGGCAGGCGATATTTCAAAT
>JAACDW010000251.1 GCA_009936775.1 Pseudomonadota bacterium | reverse complement strand
TCGGGGACAGAAAAGTTGTAGTGGATACCCGAAATAGTCTGCATGAGGCGACCGTAGCGATTGCCCAGTCCGCGACGATAGACGGTTTTGGCTTGGGCAATATTAGAGCTGCCATACTGGCCGAGTGGTATTTGTGCCTGATCCGCGGCAAGAATGCAGGGCATGCTGCTGGGCCAAAGTAGCTCATCACCGAGATGCTTTTGCACAAAAACATGTACGTCAGTTAGCTCTTGCAGCACAGCCTCTGGGCTTGCGTGCACACCGGTTATCAGTTCGAGTTGGGCTTCTGAAAAGTCGGTAGTGATCGCGCGATGGGTGAGAGTTGAACCCATGCCCTGTGGATGTGGCCGCTGGGACAAAGCCCCATCGGCGCTGACGCGCAGGCTCTCTTTCTCAATGCCACGGCGCAGTGCGTTAAGCCCAATATCAGGCTGCAACAGGGTGTTAAGTGTTGTGGTGTCCAGTTGCATCATGTTCTGCTGCGTTGAGAAGTTGAGCGCCACTCAGGCGGTGTAGACCTGGGCGTATCGCAGGTTTGCCCGGTCAGGCCGCGTTACAACTGGCGCGGGTTACGCGGCAGGTCCTGCCGCGACGATATCCGGTTCGACTTCAAAACGCTTAAAGTTTTCCTGAAACTTAGCAACCAAGCTGGCTGCCGCCGCATCGTAGGCTGCTTTATCTGCCCAAGTATCTCGGGGGTTCAACAACTCGTCTGCCACACCGGGTACCGCATTAGGAATCGCTAGGTTTAGACCGCTGAGCTGAGTTGTTGCGGTATCCGCTAGCGCGCCGCTTTGGATGGCGCTGATAATTGCGCGAGTGGTGGGGATGTTGAAACGCTCGCCTACGCCGTAACCGCCACCGGTCCAACCAGTGTTGACCAAGTAGACCCGGGAGTTAAATTCCTCGATGCGTTTGATCAGTAAGTCGGCATAAACGCCAGCGGGTCGTGGAAAAAATGGTGCGCCAAAACAGGTAGAGAAAGTTGCTTTGTATGCCTCGGTAGAACCGATTTCTGTTGATCCAACCGCTGCGGTATAGCCTGACAGAAAGTGATAAGCCGCTGCCTCCTTGCTCAAAATTGATACCGGCGGCAGTACGCCACTGACATCGCAGGTCAAGAAGATAATATTGTTCGGCTCGCCGCCGCGATTTTCTGGCACCTTGGCCTCGATATTGCGACGCGGGTAGCAGGCCCGGGTGTTTTCGGTTAGCGAGCTATCCGCGTAGTCTGGATCGCGTTGATCGTTCACTACGACGTTCTCGACAATGGCACCAAAGCGAATGGCATCATAAATGACCGGTTCGTTTTTGCGCGTTAGGTCGATGCATTTGGCATAACAGCCGCCTTCGAAGTTGAACACAGTTCCCTTACCCCAGCCGTGCTCGTCGTCGCCAATCAAAAGTCGATCAGGATCTGCTGATAGCGTGGTTTTACCGGTACCTGAAAGGCCGAAGAAAAGGGTAACGTCTTCATCGGGGCCGGCGTTGGCAGAGCAGTGCATGGGCAGCACGTCTTTCTCTGGTAGCAAAAAATTCAGTACCGAGAACATAGATGTTTTCATTTCGCCGGCGTAACGCATGCCGGCGATAAGCACTTTGCGCTGCGCAAAGTTAATCATCACGGTGCCATCGCTGTTCGTGCCGTCGCGTTCTGGTTCGCATTGAAAAGTAGGTGCGTTAATCACCTGCCAAACCGTCTTGTTATGGGGGTTGTAATGCTCCGGGGTAATGAACAGGGAGCGGCCAAACAAGCCATGCCACGCGTATTCAGTGGTTACTTCGATGGGCAAATAATGCTCTGGGTCAGCACCAACGTGAAGGTGCGAGAGAAAGGTTTCGCGTTCATTGACGTGAACCTGCACCCGATCCCAGAGCCGATCAAAAACACCCGCCGCAATGGGTTGGTTGATGTCGCCCCAATCGATAGATTCAGAGGTTGAGGGCTCATCTACAATGAATCGGTCCTTCGGAGAGCGGCCAGTGCGGGCGCCGGTCTCGACGACGATGGCGCCGTTGCTGGCGAATTTGCCTTCGCCTCTAGTAACGGCTTGTTCCGCCAAGTCGGCGCTGGGGAGATCGATGAAAGTGTTGGTTGTCATAGCGATATTGATAGCGAGATTTTTTTTCTGGGCGGCGATTATGCCAGACAAAGTCCCGCTGGGAATGAAAGAAATCTGGGCATATGTTGCATGCCTGGCCGTAAAACGAGGCAAAACGCCCCAGCGGCGTTGTGCCTAATGCAGCGGCGTTGTGCCTAATGCAGCGGC
>JAACDW010000005.1 GCA_009936775.1 Pseudomonadota bacterium | reverse complement strand
GCGCCTCTAGCCCAGAGGTTTGGCCCGACCAGCAGAGAGGGGATTGCCTGTGACAGCTCAACATCAGCTAACAGAACAGCAGCAAGCGCTGGCTCGGGTCGCTGCGGTGCAGGACTGTCTTGTGGCAAACGCGGCATGGTCGGAGCAGGCCTGTCGGCTTCATGACGACAGTTTTGCCGCCATCGTCGATGCTCGGGTACCGCACTTGTGTTTGCCCCGAGGGCTCGGTGGCGACGAAGTGAATCCTATGACCTGTGCTGCGGTCTGCGAGGAGGTGGCGGCCAGTGATACCGCCGCGGCATGGCATATTATGGTGTTCAACGCGGCTAAGTTAATGGCCGCAAAGTGGCCTGCGGAACTGGTAGAAGAGCTTTGGGCGGACAAACCTCACCGGCTTGTTGCCGCCAGCGGGCACACGCCGCTGAGCGCAAAACGGGTTGCTGATGGCATCGAAATTTCTGGCACGCAGCGGTTTGTCAGTGGCTGCAACTTCGCTGAATGTATCATGTCGCCGGTGATTTTGGACGGCGAGATGCACAACGCGGTGATTGCCATTGACGACTGCCAAGTGCAGGACAACTGGGATACTTTGGGCATGCGTGGGTCGGGTAGCAACGACGTCCTTATAGATCACGTCACTGTGCCAGCACTGCAGGTAGTGGCTTCAGCGGGCCCGGAAACACCGGTCAATTGCTATTATGAGGGTGCGCTGTATCGGTGCCCCTCGCGCATCGTGTTTGCCACCTATGTGCCCGTCGCATTGAGTTTGGCGAAGCAGGCAATTGATGAAGTAGCTGCCTTAGTGAAAACTAAAACCCCGGGTGGTGGCGCCAGTAAGCTAACAGAAAAGCATATGGCCCAAGGCCACTTCGGTCGCGCGCTGGCCCAGTACCGCTCAGCCCGCCTGATGTTTTATAACGCCTTAGAAATAACCTGGCAGCGTGCCCTAGACGGTCTCGCTGCCAGTCCTGAGCATCGGGCTGATTTGTATCTGGCGGGCACGCATGCGGTACAGACCTCGGCAGAAGTTGTGCGCCTTATGGGCAATGTGGCGGGTACAACGATGACCGAACGCGGTCACCCGCTAGACCGTATCAATCGCGACGCCGAGACGCTACGGCATCACGGCTTTGTCAACGAATCCCGCTACGCAAGCGTTGCACAGGTGCTTTGGGGTGCGCAGCTAGACTACCCGGCAATGCTGCGGTAGGCCTCGCATCGAGCCTTCCTTTATGACGACGAGCGAGCATCTTTTCACTAAGCGCGTGCTCAGCTTCAGCGATCAAAATTTGCATGCTGCGCAAGCAGCATTGCGCGGGCAGTTTGCCGCGCTACCGAATGCGCAAGTGTGGGGCCTATGGCAGGGCGTCTTTGGCGTCGCTGCACATCAGCTCGTTCTTGTGAGTGCGCATCAGTCCCTCGACGACGGTTGGCAAGCCCCCGCAGATTGCACGGTGGAGGCCCAGTGGCGGCTCAAGGCAACTGCGCGTCCGCAAACAACACAGCCGCTAACCCGCTCTGGCATCTATGTTTTTCGAGACTTTTGGCTGCCCTACGTGAACATTGGGCAAGCGGTAGAGCTTTCTAGTGCCGCTTGGCAAACCTTTGAGGGAGCCGATGCCTACAGCGCAGAACCCATGGGTTTGTTTGCCCCCGCTGAGCCTCTGCGAGCGACCGAGGAATGCGTTCTGCATTTGCTCACCTGGTACCCGAATTTCGCGGCTTGGGAGACTTCGCGTCAACCAGACGAACAGGCCATGCAGCGTTTCAAAGCGCGCCGTGCACTGACCCGGACTACGGCGGCGGTTGCCACACGCTTACTGCTTGCTTCCTAGTCCCAAGTCCCAAATCCCAAGTCCCAAGTCCCAAGTCCCAAGTCCATAGTCCATAGTCGCTTGGGATCCGCTCTGAACTGACGGTTGCAGTGCTATTGCGCCGCTAACCAGTCGTCGTCCGAACCCTCGTTGATATTCGCGAACAGCGGCGTGGACAGATAGCGTTCTGCGGTGTCCGCTAGCATGGTGACTATGACGCTGCCTTTTTCGGCTTGCGCAGCAATCTTCAAAGAGGCGCTTAGCGTGCCACCAGCAGATATGCCCACAAAGATACCCTCCTCTTGTCCGAGCCGCAGCGCGCAGGCCATGGATTCGTCCTCATTTACCGGCACCACATGATCGGTTATGTCGCGGTCAAGTACCTCGGGAATAAAGTCTGGTGTCCAGCCTTGGATTTTATGCGGTGACCACTCGCCGCCGGACAGCAGTGCCGCCTGCTCGGGTTCTGCGGCGACAATTTGAATGTCCGGCCTTGCGGCTTTAAGGGTGCGGCCAGCCCCCGACAGGGTGCCGCCGGTGCCCCAGCCGGTAACCCAATAGTCCAGCCGCTCGCCAGCAAAGTCCTGCAATATCTCAGGTCCAGTAGTGCTGGCATGGTAGTCGGGATTGGCACTGTTTTGGAACTGTCGTGCCATGAACCAGCCATGTTGTTCAGCCAACTCGGCGGCCCGTGCGACCATGCCGGAGCCGCGCTCGGCTGCCGGTGTGAGAATGACCTTGGCCCCAAGTGCGCGCATAACCTTACGCCGCTCGATGGAAAAGGTTTCCACCATGGTGGCGACAAACGGATGGCCCATCACTGCACAGACCATGGCCAGTGCAATACCCGTGTTGCCGCTGGTAGCTTCGATAACCGTTTGCCCGGGCTTTAATGCACCGCTGTCTCGGGCATCTTTAATGATGGCGTAAGCGAGCCGGTCTTTAACCGAAGCCATGGGGTTAAATGATTCGACTTTCACGTACATATCGACATGCTCAGGTGCAATGCGATTTAGCTTGACGATCGGCGTGTTGCCAATGGTTTGCAGGATATTGTCGTATTTCATAGTGCTCTCCGAACGAAAATGATTTTGCTCTCAAGAATGATAATGATCTTAAGCGTGTGTCTGATGTTCTTCGTCATGATCGTGCGCACCGTGCATGTTGCGCAAATGCGCCACCATTACCATGATCACGCCAACCGTGGTCAGGAAAATCTCCAGTTCGTTGGCGAACAGATGGGTCACGCCAAGCAGCATGAGCAAAAGCCCTACGCCACCTAACGAGACGGTCATAGGGTTTGGCTGTCGTCGATAACCTCGGCTCAGCGCTATGGCGCTAATGGGCAAGGCGAGACCAAAGAGCAGCCAATGGGTTTGCGTTTCAGTGGCGTCTAGCCAAGCTGAAATCGAAGGCGCCAACAAAAAGGCAACAGGCACGGCAAGGCAGTGAATCAGGCACAAGCCCGAAAGCCAAATGGCCGCTCGATCAAGACGGGTATGGTCGCTGCTAGATGCCAAGACGTTGTGCTCGCGCAAAAGGACGCCAAAGCTAGCTGCTCCCATCCGCGTATGCAACTGCGCTGGTGTTTTGTTACCCAAAGCGCATGTTGGCTGAGATGGGTTACAGTAGCGGCATGAGCGATCATCGAGACATTAGCACGCAGGCCGACCGCCAGCGTTGGGATCAGCGCTATCGCGAGGGTGCTTATGCTCAGCGCACTTGGCCCAGCGGGTATTTGCAGCACCTTGTGGATGAAGCTATCGCACCTGCGTCAGGCAGGGCATTGGATGTGGCCTGTGGGCGCGGTCGCAATAGCCTCTATTTAGCGTCTCAGGGGTTTGCCGTTGACGCGGTAGATGTTGCTCCGGTGGCCATTGCGCACGCCGCAACTGCTGCCATGGCACAGGGTCTGCGCGTGCGCTGGCAGTGCCGCGATATGTTCGCGGCAGCTGATCCGGTGCCCGCCCAAGCCTATGCACTTATCGTAATGTTCCGGTTTGTCGCCCCGACGCTGATACCGCACCTGTTGGAAGGGCTTGCGCCCAATGGCGTGCTGGTCGTTGAAGAACATTTGCAATGGTCGCAGTCAGACTCAGCATGCACCGCAGGGCCGCTTGCTGGACCAAGCAGCGATCGTTTTCGCGTTGCCCCCGGGGAGCTGCGCGAGCAGCTACTTGGCGCTGGTACCAGCGCTGGTATTGACTACGATGTGCTTGACCAGTACGAAGGCTTGATTGCCGAAGCCACAGAGCATCACCCCGACGCCAGCGCGGCGGTTTCGCGCATGTGCATTCGGCGCAGATCGAAGTAACATCCCAATGGTTGGTTTTTACGCGCTGCGGAGGGTGCTATGCAAAATATTCCAGTGATTGATTTTCAGGCGTTTAGCGACGGGGGCTTAGCGGCTATTGACCAAGCCGCCTTGGTGGAAGCCTGCGAAGACCACGGTTTTTTCCTGCTCACCAATCACGGCTGCGATAGGCAAATTGCACAAGTATTTGGCGCAGCAGCAGAGTTTTTTGCCATGCCGAGGGAACGCAAGACTGCGGTATATCGGGACGCAGAAAATCCGCTCGGCTATTACGACCGCGAACTTACCAAGCAGCGCCGCGACCAAAAAGAGGTCTTTGATTTTAAAGCCGGCGGGCATATTTCCAAGAACCCGCTGCGCCACACCCGCTGGCCCACTCGGCCAGAGGCTTTCAGGCCCGCACTGACGGCATTCTTTAGCGCGTTTACGGACCTGTCCGAAGCGACTATGCGCATGGTTCTTGCTGGACTGGGGCTACCTGCCGATGCAGTTGCAAATACCATGGCAAAGGGCTTTGGGGTCGCACATACCAGCGCCGCGCGCCTGAACTTCTACCCCGCCAACGACCCGGTACCGGTCGACGAGCGCGACGCGGTTACCCCCTTGGGTGATATGGCCTTGCACCATCACACGGATCCGGGGGCAATCACCCTACTGTTACAAGACGACTGTGGCGGCTTACAGGCATACTCCCGCGCTCATGGCTGGATCGACGTGCCGCCAGTGCCAGGGGCCATCGTGGTCAATATTGGCGACATATTGCAGGTATGGACGAATGATCGCTGCAGCGCTGGCGTCCATCGGGTGGTGCCAATTAGCAGCCCCAGCGGGCGCTTTAGTATCCCGTTTTTTTACCAGCCCAAGGTTGATGCAGTTATAGAGCCCTGGCTGGCTGCGGCAGAAACACCCCGCTACCGCGCATTTTCTTGGCAGCAGTACATTCGCGGGCGCGTCACCGACAACTATTCTGATATTGGCGAAGAGGATATTCAGATCGAACGCTATAAAGTCGCCTAGGACAGCCTGCCTGAGTGGCCTATACCCACCTTTTGTTTGATCACGATGGCGTTTTGGTCAATACAGAGCCGCTGTATATGCAGGCCATTCAAGAACAGCTTGCAACCCTAGGCATTGTATTCGCCGAGGACAATTACATTCAAAGCATGGCGGTGGGAGCAGATCCTTGGATGTTGGCGCGCAATGCGGGCTGCGACGGCACCGCCGTTGACCGGCTTCGCGATGCCCGAGATACACGCTATCAGCAGCTGCTTCGGAACCGGCCCATTCGCATCGCCGGAGTTGACGCAGTAGTGGCCAAGCTGGCAACCCAGTTTAGGCTCGCCATCGTCACCACTGCTCGCGATGCGGACTTCGACCTCATACATGGCTTAAACGGTGGTCCGAAGACTGAGCGTACGCCGGATCTGGTAAGGCATATGGACTTTATCCTCAAGCGCTCCCACTACACCAACAGCAAACCCGATCCTGAACCGTATTCGTTGGCGCTGGCACGCTTTGGCATAGCAGCAACACAGGCATTGGTAATTGAGGACTCTGAGCGCGGCTTACGCGCTGCGGTGGCGGCGGGAATTGACTGTGCGGTAATCGATCACCCTTTCACCGCTGCACAGAACTTTGCCAAGGCGCGCTACCGGTTTGCCAACCTAGAAGCGCTGCAGGAATTTTTGCTGAATCAGTAGAAGTCGTAGTCAGGAGCCGGCGCAAAGTAGACGAGGGCGGTGATAAGCAGTGCTGCCAAGCCGATTAGCAGCAGGGCCAGTAGCCCCCGGTGACTGCTGATAGCCTGATCTTGGGTGTCATGGCCGAGGTGTTTTTTACCATCCAACATGGCATGCAGCAGACGCTCCTTGCGCCCCCAGGTGTGCCAGCCTGCAGCTGTCAGATGCACTACAGCGAGTATTTGCAGAAGGGTAAATATCCGATGGTGCCAGCCTGCCAAGGCGTCCGCAGTACTGCTGCTGACCACAGAGTTGTAAGGTCCAGCATAGAAAATATCGTCACTGATAAACAAACCCGTAGTGGCCTGTAGGCCGACGATGACTACCAGCAGGAGGCTGGCCCAACCGCCGAGTGGATTATGTCCCGCCCTCTGCCATTGGCTGGTTGACCCCCGTAGGTAGGCGATAACCGTGCGCGGCGCCACGAGAAATGAGCGGTAGCGTGAATGCCGGGTGCCGAACAGACCCCAAGCAAAACGAAAAACCACCAGCGCGAGTGCACTGTAGCCAAAGTAAAAATGGGTGGTCTGCCATTCGAAGCCCACCTCGGCAGTAATCCACGAACCGGCCAAACAAAGAACCAGCGCCCAGTGCCATAGGCGTAGGGGTGAATCCCAAACCAAATGAGCGCGCTGGTCAGGCTGCACTGTTACTTCCGACGGTAGCTTTCATGGCAGTTTTTGCAGGAAGCGCCGAGGGCAGCAAAGGCTTTCATCGTTGCCCCTTGACCTTCAGCGGTGGCGGCAACCAGAGCATTTGCGCGCTCGGTGGTGGTGGCAGCCTTGGCGCTGAAGTCTGCATAGTCTGCCCAGATCTCGGCCTTGGCGTCGCTGGCAAGGCTGCTCGCGCTGGTATCCATGGCGAATAGGTCAGGGATCATTGGCGCAAGCTGTGCCACTTTACCCGCGTTGTTCTCAATCAAAGCTGGGTCGTAGGGAATCTGGCCTCTGGCCATGCCCACTATGGGCCCGAAATACTGCGCAACGACCTTAAGCAAACCCTGGCGCGCGTCGATGGCTTTTTGCGTGCGTTCATCGGCCCAACCAGTACTGCACAAGCCCAGCAGCAAAGCGAAAATTGTGGCGATACGAATCATTGGTCTTACCCTCTTGTTATCGAAGTCTGGCTAAACGCTGCGGTATTGCCGGTGCGTTCGAGGACCTAAGATACCCTGCCACTTCCTGTCAGGCGACTGTTAGATGACATTCTAACCAGCAACTGTGGGCGATTGCCTCTTGATCGGCGCTCTGGCTTGGCCGAGAGTTGGGTCTTTGCCGCGACCTACGGGAGTAGCGATGTCGGAAACCAAGATATCGGAAATGATGGAGATCCACGGCTCCTGCCACTGTGGGCAAATCACTTTTGAGGCATATGCTAATCCAGCGCGCGTGGCGCTGTGCCACTGCACCGATTGTCAGATGATGTCCGGTGGTCCTTACCGCAGCATTGTGCAGGTCAAAGAAGCGGACTTCACCTTACTGGCCGGCGAGCCGAAGCCTTATTTCAAAGTAGGCGACAGCGGCAACCGTCGTGAGCTGAGTTTTTGCGCCAACTGTGGCTCCCACCTTTACGCCACATCGGTAACGGAAGATGTGCCCAAGGGGCAGCGCATGTTCGGCATCCGCACTGGTTTGTTGCGCGAATTGGCCCAGTTGCCCCCGCAATCTCAGGTTTGGTGCCAGTCTAAGGTGGCTTGGGCGAATGACATTTCCCACCTGCCGGGTGTGGACCAGCAGTCCTAAGCCTCAGCGCGGAGTTGCCAGTTGACCATACTCTACAGTTTTCGCCGTTGCCCCTATGCTATGCGCGCGCGCATGGCCCTGCACAGCCAAAGCCTGAGCGTTGAACTGCGCGAGGTACGACTACGCGATAAGCCGCCCAGTATGCTGGCACTTTCGCCCAAGGGCACGGTACCGGTGCTACACACCGACGCCGGGCAGGTGATCGACGAAAGTTTGGACATTATGTGCTGGGCACTTCCAGCGACCAGTGCTTGGTTCGCACTGCTCCCGCTGGTTCAACAACGGCAGTTGGCCGAGGCTTTTGATGCGAACTTCAAACCCCTATTAGACAGCTATAAATATCACCGTCAGGACGCCGACTGGCCGTTAGAGTGTTATCGCGATGCCGGGGCTGAATGCTTACAGGATTTTGAGCAACGCTTGCGCACACAACCCTATCTGCTGGGAGGGCAGCCACAGTTCTTAGATCTTGCAGTTATGCCGTTTGTCCGCCAGTTTGCGGCAGTAGACCGCCAGTGGTTTGATAGTCAGCCGCAGCAGCGCCTGCGCCAGTGGCTGGACGCTTGGCTAGTGAACCCCTTGTTTACTGGGGCGATGACCAAGTTTCCGCAGTGGCGCGAAGGCAGTTCGGGTGAGACATGGCCACTTGCGGGTGGCCATGCCAATCAATAACAAGACATGACAACATGCGTCAGCGGACGCGGTGGTCTCGAAAGGGTGAGGGGAACATTATGCAGCAGTGGGTTGTAGGAATTTTAAGCAGCATTGGCGCCATTGTGTTGGCCTGTATTGTGGCTTGGGCAGGCGCCGATCAAGGCATCACCTATGATGGTTTGTCGGTCTTCGTTTGGTGTGGGGTGTTCGCCTTTGGCGTGCAGTGGCTGATTTTCATTCATGCATGGTTTGCCCAAACCGAGCACTTTTTCGATCTTACTGGTTCTCTTACTTACATCGTCTTGGTGCTAGCGGCCTGCTATCTGAGCGAAGCCTTCGACGTACGGTCATTGGTGATCGTTGGCTTGGTATTGGTTTGGGCGCTGCGGTTGGGGCCGTTTTTGTTTTTTCGCATCCAGAAAGCCGGCGAAGATCGACGTTTTCGCAGCATCAAGGTGTCGTTCCCAATTTTCTTTATGACTTGGACGCTGCAAGGCGCTTGGGTCTTTGTCACGGTGAGCGCGGGCTTGGGCGCCATTACCTCGGGCAACAAAGTCGCACCGGAGCTGGCGTTCTATTTGGGCCTTGCTATGTGGCTGGCGGGCTTTGCCATCGAGGTCATCGCTGACCGCCAAAAAACAGCCTTCCGCGCCGACCCCGCTAACGCCGAGGCTTTTATTACAACGGGTCTTTGGGCTTGGTCACGCCATCCCAACTACTTTGGTGAGATTTTACTCTGGGCGGGCATTGCGGTGATGGCGATTCCGACACTGCAGGGAAATCAAATATACCTGCTGCTATCGCTCATCTGGGTCGTGGTACTGCTCACAGCGATCAGTGGCGTGCGCATGCTGGAAAGTCGCGGCAACAAGCGCTGGGGTGCAGACCCTGAATATCAGGACTATATGAAGCGTACCCCAATGCTCATGCTTTGGCCGCCGCGACGTCGCTAACAGCCTCCGGCATCGGGTGTGCGGTGTTTATGCAACCTCAAAGGTTCTGCCCGCCGTCGATTGCCACGGTTTGTCCGGTAATCCAGAACGCACGCTTGGACAGTAAAAAGGCGATGACTTCGCCCACCTCATGGGGTTCACCCATGCGGCCGAAGGGAATGCTCGCCAGCGCGCCGTTATACATATCTGGCGCTTGTTGCTTGGCTTGGTCCCATAAGCCACCTGGGAACTCGATGGAGCCAGGGGCCACGCAGTTAACGCGAATGTGATCGCCTGCCATGTTCTTGGCGGGGGTTTGGGTCATCTGAATGACCGCTGCTTTCACCGCGCCGTAGGCTGCTGATCCGGCTGACGCGCCAATGCCAGAGATTGAGGAAACATTGACGATTGCTCCCTTGCTCGCCTGCAGCGCTGGGCTTGCGGCCCAAGTGCAGCGCACCACGCCCATCACATCAATGTCCATACTGCGCGCCCAACTGTCCTCGTCGTCGGTATTACCGAAGCCGCTAGGGTTGTTCACTAATCCGTCGATGCTGCCCAGTGCCTGCTCGGCTGATGCAATATAGGTTTTGATTTGCTGCGCATCGGCGATGTCGCAAATTTCTGCGTGAATCACAGTGCCGTAGGGCCTCAGTGTCGCTGTGGCCGCATCAAGGCTGTCTTGGGTGCGTCCGCAAATAGAGATATTCGCGCCTTCTGCGGCGCAGGCCACGGCGGTGGCCAAACCGATGCCCCGGCTGCCGCCGGTGACGATGATGTTCTTGCTCTTTAAACCTAGATCCATGTTGGTTGCTCTCTGCGTTGGTGAATTTTTGGGGTCTGCTGGCCTGTCCTCGTCGCTGAATTAATGCTCAGCGTCTTTCAGGTTTCACTGCCAGCGTCGCCATCGAGGTCGGCATGTAATCATTTAGCGGGCTGACTTGGGTATCCCAATAGTCCTCATAGAACCCGGCTATGGTCATGCCAGCCTGCAACTGGCCGCCAATTTGGTTTTGCAGGCTATGTGAAAATTCCAGCGCCTCGCCATGCTGCTGTCGCGCCATGTTTTGTTCGTAGCTCGTGTGCTCAGTATCGGCAAAGGGTAGCGCAAAGCGCACCTGAAGCGGCTCGCCTTGCTCGATGGCGTGATGATCAAACAAAGAAAAATCGGGGTTCATAAAGCCGCTAAGTAAGCGCCCGCCGGGCCTGAGTATGCGCGCACAGTGTTGCCAGACAGGCAGTATGTTGGCGCAGAATACATTGGCTATCGGGTGGAAAATCAGGTCAAAACTGGCGTCGCCAAAGCGCGACAGATCTGCCATATCGCCGTGCTCGTAAAAAATGTCGAGGCCATCGCGTTCTGCTACGAGGCGATCCTTGCCCAGCTGTTCTGGCGACTTATCGAAACTGGTAACGTTGGCACCGGCTGCAGCAAGTAGCGGCACCTGCTGGCCGCCGCCAGAGGCCAAGCCGAGAACATCCTGGTTGTTTAGCTTGCCAAACCAGTGGGCGGGTACCGGTTTCGTGGGGGTTAAAATGACCTGCCAGTTGCCTGCCCGGGCGGCGGCAATCTCGGCGGAGCTCACTGGCGTAACCCATCGGCTATTGGCCTGGCTGGACTGTATGTCCCATGCAATTTGGTTGTGCTTGACGACATCCATATGTGGCTGCGTTATGGCCTTAACCCGCAGGATTCGGCAGACGCCGAATCTGCTGATAAAAAATCATCAACGCCAGCGCAGTGAGTAGTGCTGCCACCCAGAACGCGCTGCCCGGTAGATAGGCGGGCGCGCTGGCAGAGGTAAAGTACGTGAAGGTTTGGGTGAGCAGCAGTGGCCCGACGATCATGGCAATACTGTTGACGCTAGCCATAATGCCCTGCAACTCGCCTTGCCGGTTGGCGGGCACCTGATTGGACAAGATGCTGGTGATGGATGGGCCAGCAAGCCCGCCCAGTGACGAGACAGCGCACCAAAAATACAGGGCACCAGCGCTGCCCGCAGTGGCAACGCCAGTAAAAGCCACCACTGTTGCCGTTACGCCAAAATAGGCGCAGCGCACAGGGCCAAATTTCGGTATCACGACGCGCAGCAAGCCGCCCTGTACTATCACTGACATAACCCCAACAAAGGCCATGGACAGTCCTACGTCGATCGGTGTCCAAGCGAATTTTTCGATGGTGTAAAAGTTCCAGTTAGATGGCCAGACATGGTGCCCGATGCCGTTTAAGAAGGCGGCAAAAATGAGTCCAATAAGCAGCGGGTATTTGCGTAGCTGGCGCAGCGAACCCCAAGCACTGGAGCGGCGTAGATCAAAGGGTCTGCGGTTTTCTGGGCTGAGTGTTTCGCGGAAAAACAGCAGGCCATACAGTGTGTTCACAAAGGCGAGGCCTGCGGCGATGAAAAACGGTGCGCGCAGATCCCATGCGCCAATAATACCGCCCAAGGCTGGGCCAACGATGAAGCCCAAACCAAAGGCCACGCCCAACAAGCCAAAGTTCTGGGCCTTGTCCTCTAGGGTACTGACATCGGCGATCAGCGCGTTAGCAATAGAGTAAGTCGCGCTGGTAATACCGGTTAACAAGCGGCCCAAAAACAACATCCACAAGGCGGTGGCAAAGCCCGAGAGCAAATAGGCGCAGCCATAAACGAATAGCGATAGCACGAGCATCGGTTTGCGGCCATGGGTGTCGCTGAGGTTGCCAAGCAGCGGTGCGAATAAAAAATTTGTTACCGCGTAGGAAAAAATCAGGTAGCCGCTTAAAGCCGAGGCTTGAGACAGGCTCACGTCGCCGATTAACACGAGAAATTGCGGCAGTACTGGAACAATGATGCCGAAGCCTACGGTATCTAAAAATACCGTGATGGTGACAAAGGTTAGGGCATGTTTTTTATGCATGGTGCCGGGTCTCTATTGCCTCGCCGCGTTAGGTTGCACTGCTATCGCCGCATGTTCGAACTGCTGTGTCGTATGACACGCAGTGGCCGTGGTCGATTTGTGGTGCTAAGTATCCCCGTCGGCTGTGACTCGGGCGTGATTTTCCACGGAAGCCGGTGCCATGAGCCGCTGCTGCTGGGCACTGGCGTTTGGATAGTCGGCTAAATTATAGGGTGTTTTTGCCCAACTCGAATGCGGCGGGCTGTACTTGAACAGCAGTGCTCGGCGCTCTTGCTTGCCGCTCCACGCGGCGGTGCCGTGGATCAGCGCTTCGGTAAATATCAGCACGTCGCCAGCGCGAAGGGTCGGCTGAATAACGTAGTCAGGCCTGTGCTGCTGCTGCAAAACAGCGCTTGGCACCGAGCGGATAAAGTTGGTCTTATGGCTGCCCGGTATGCACACAAACCCACCCTCGCCGGGCGCAGTATCGTTGAGTACCCAAGTGGCGACTGTGAGCCCGTTGCGCATGACTCCGTCGTGATAGTGATACCAGTGATCACTTTCATAGCGCATGGGGCCACCGTGGATATTTTGGCCCGCGGCGCCGGGTTGCATAAAGATGCAGTAGTCGTGATCGGCGCGCAGCCGCGGTCCAATAAGCTCCGTTAAATAGGGCAGTACTGCGGGGTGGTCAATGAGGTTAAGAAATTCATCGCCCCAACGGCTAATCGATGCGGTGCGACGAAATGCTCCGTCAGTCTGCTGGCGCGGCCACACATCGTCTGCAAGCTGCGACAACTGAGCGCACTCGCTCTGGCTTAGGACACCGCGTACGACCAAATAGCCTTGCAAATCGAAACGAAACTTTTCTTCTTCACTGAGCATTGAGAACCTGTTGGTAATTTAGTTCTGCCACCGAGCAGGGTATGTTAGCCGACGGATTGCAGCAGGGCGATTGTGATCAGCCGTCTTGCATGTGTTGTATTGCGCTAATTTGGGAGGCTCGCTATGAGTTATTTGTTGGATCGTGATTGGAGCCAGCCGGTGCGTTATCCAGACCCGGCCATTGAGGTGCTAGATCAGCGATTCGTCCGTTATGTGGTGGGTAATGCAGCCATTGAAAGGCTTTGGACAGGTGCGCGCTGGACCGAAGGTCCAGTGTGGTTTGGCGACCAGCAGCGCTTAGTGTTCAGTGACATTCCTAATAATCGCCTGATGAGTTGGTCAGCTATGGATGGCGCGACCCGTGTTTTTCGCCACAACGCTAACTTCCCCAACGGCAACACCCGGGATCGGCAGGGGCGCTTGGTAACTTGTGAACATGGACGACGGGTCACCCGCACCGAAATCGACGGCAATCTCACCGTGCTGTTAGACACCTTTGAGGGCAAGCGGCTGAATGCGCCCAACGATGTTGTAGTGCATCCCGATGGTAGCGTGTGGTTTACCGATCCGGGCTATGGCAGCCTAGGCCACTATGAGGGCTACAAGGGCGAGCTCGAGCTGCCCACTCGGGTTTATCGTATTGACGGCCAGACGGGGGCCGCAACAGTAGTCGATGAAACCTTGGAAAAACCCAACGGCTTGGCTTTTTCTGTCGATTACCAAACCCTGTATGTCAGCGACACCGGTGCATCGCATAAGCCCGGACACCCAAAACAAATACACGCTTTCGACGTCACTACGGCTAACACCCTCACCGGTCATCGGGTCTTTTGCGATCTTGGTGACGCCATGCCCGATGGCTTTCGCATCGACGTCGACGGCAACCTGTGGACCAGCTCAGGTTGGGGTAGTGCCGATGAAGACGGCGTTTTTGTATACGCGCCAAATGGCGATAAAATTGGCGTGATACATCTGCCAGAGGGCGTTTCTAACGTTTGCTTTGGCGGACCTGCCCGCAACCGGCTGTTTATGACCGGCTCGCAATCCGTATTCAGCCTGTTTACCGACACGCAGGGCATGCCCTATGCGTAGTCGTGCCGCCAATCAGGCTCATTCGTGTAGGTAGTGCTCTAGGCCCTCAAGGCTTTGCTCGTTTGCCTCCAGTCGGGCAATGGTTTGTAAGTGCACCTCATCGGGGCCATCGTAAATGCGAAAGGCCCGGGCCTTGCCAAAGGCACGGGCGGCTGGCGTATCGCCGGTCACGCCGCGGGCACCGTACAGCTGGATGCAGCGATCGGCGATGTCTTGATACATCTTGGCTACGGCCACCTTAATCATAGAAATTTGCTTGCGCGCGGCTTTGTTGCCGAGCGTATCCAAGAGGTGGGCAGCTTGCTGTACCAGTAGCCGACACTGATCCAGTTCAATCCGCGAATGGCTGATGGCCGCTTGGGTTGAACTGTACTCGTCGATGCGCTTGCCAAACGTGCTGCGGCTGCGCGCGCGTCGCACCATCAAACTGATGAGTACCTCGCACTCGCCGATTGCGCGCATACAGTGATGGAGTCTTGCTGGCCCTAGGCGTGCTTGGCCGATGGCAAAGCCCGCGCCCTCCTCGCCGAGCAAATTCGCTACCGGTACGCGCACGTTGGTGAACTCTAGTTCGGGGTGCAGATTGGTTTCGCACAGATGATCAAAAACCGGCAGATTGCGGACCACATTGATACCTGGTGTATGTCGAGGAATCAGCACCAGCGATTGGCGCTGAGATTTTTGCCCCTCTGGGTTAGTAACTCCGACAAGTATCAGCAGTTCACAGTTGGCATGAGAGCCATTGGATGCAAACCACTTACGGCCGTTGATAACGAACTCATCACCGTCACGCTCGATACGGGTTGCCAAATTGGTTGGGTCGGACGACGCCGCGTAGGGTTCCGTCATGGCAAAAGCTGAGCCGATTTCACCTTCCAACAGCGGCTGCAGCCACTGCTGCTTTTGCGCGCCGTTGCCAAACAACTGCAGCAGTTCCATATTCGGTACGTCAGGAGCGTTGCAGTTAAAGACGTGGGACCCCCACTCCAGCCGTCCGAGAATTTCGGCCACCGCGGTAAATTCCAGATTCGACAGGCGCAGGCCGGGCTCGTCATCACTCAGTCGCGGCAGCGCCATATTCCAAAGCCCCAGCGCCTTGGCATCGGCGCGCAGGGTTTGCTGAATCTCAGGCTGGGCTTGTCCGGCACGGGCTTGTTGTTCCCATAGCTGGTTATTGGGGAGCACCCGCTGTTGAAAAAATGCTTCGACTTGCGTGGCCACATTAATGGCGCGCTGGGGCAGTTCAAACACGATAATATCTCTCCTAAGCAAGCCTCAGACAGCAACAGTCAGCAGTATGCCGAGCAAACTTCGCCGATGGTAGGTGCGGCAAAGAGAGCCACTGGCGGACCGCTTTATGGCAAGCTTGCGGCGTGAAATATCGGGGCTAAGCAGACATATGATTGAGCGAAACAACCACTGGCTGGCCATTGCAGGGGTTTGCGTGTCGCTGTTGCTGCTGCCCACGGCGGCGTTCGCTCAGAGCGCCGATGTCCAACCCCCCAATATCGTCTTGGTGCTAGCAGACGACCTAGGCTTTGCGGATTTGGGGTCTTACGGCAGTGAGATCCAAACTCCGAACATTGACCAGTTAGCGGCGTCGGGCCTGCGGTTTTCGAATTTTCATGTGGCGGCAACTTGTGCCCCGACGCGGGCCATGCTGATGACTGGCCTCGACAGCCATAGCGTCGGCGTGGCAAATATTCCTGAGGCGATTCCAGACGATCAAACCCATGCGCCAGCTTATCAAGGGGTACTAGACACCGACGTTCCTACCGTTGCCGAGATGCTGCGTCAGGCAGGTTATCGCACCCTTATGAGCGGCAAATGGCACTTGGGCGTGGCAGACGGTGAGCGGCCCAGCCAGCGCGGGTTTGATCGCACTTTCGTGCTGGCCGATACCGGTGCAGACAATTGGCGGCAGCGGTCCTACCTGCCGATTTACGCCGAGGCCAATTGGTACGAAAACGGTAAGCCCACGAGTTTGCCGGAAGACTTTTACTCCTCCAAACACTTGGTGGATAAGGCTATTGAGCAAATTGGCAGCAAATCCAAACAACCGTTTTTCGCCTATCTGGCGTTTCAGGCGGTGCACATTCCCGTGCAGGCCCCGGCTGAATTTCGCGACAAATACCTGCAAACCTATGCAGACGGTTGGCATGCGCTGCGCAGTGCCCGTAGCCAAGGCTTGGCCGATGCCGGCATTTTGCCCGCGGTGATAGAAGGATCGCCTTTGCCTACTACCCCAGACTGGCAGAGCCTGACGCTCCAGCAACAGGCGTTTGAGGCTCGTGGTATGGCGGTTTACGCCGGCATGATAGACGCCATGGACTACCACATTGGGCGGCTGGTAAAGCATATTGAAACCATGGGCGCGCTGGACAACACGGTGTTTATTTTTCTCTCGGACAATGGCGCTGAAGGCTCTTTGGCGACCCGGACACTAGGAAATAATACGGCACCATCAAGTGCTATTTTCAGGGCATGGATGCGTTGGGTTGGTTACAACACAGACTCTGCCACGCTTGGCGAGCGCGACAGCTACCACGACATTGGGCCGGCTTGGGCCAGCGCTGCGGTAGGGCCGCTGGCTTGGTACAAATTTTTTGCCGGTGAGGGTGGGCTGCGGGTGCCGATGGTGATCAGTGGCGCGCACAATGGCCGCCCAATCGTCGCGGAGGCTGGTAGCGTTAGCCATACGCTGGGTTGGGCGACAGATGTGGTGCCGACGATTCTAGGCCTAGCGGGCGTTGCCAGCCCAAGCCAGCTGCACGGCAAAACGCTGGTGCCAGTGCTGGCAGATAAGCAGGCGCAAATACGCAGTGCTGAAGAAGGAATTGGTTACGAGCTAGGCGGCAACAAAGCGTGGTTGCAAGGCGATCACAAGTTGGTGCTGAACCGCTATGGCGACGAAGCCCAATGGCAGCTGTTTAACCTTAAGGCCGACCCGGCCGAAACCAAGGACCTCAGCCAAGTACAGCCCGAGCGCGCGGCGGCCATGCAAGCAGCTTTTGCTCAATGGGCAGGCGCCCGTGGCGTGCTGCCGGTAAGCGCAGATTACGATCAGCGGTTGACGGTGTTCAGCAAAGGCCTGCTGAACCGCCCGGGTTTGCTAGCAGCGATTGCTCTGATGCTGCTCGCGCCCATAGCGCTGGGCCTATGGTTATTGGTGTGGTTGCGCCGACGACGGAGGACAGCTTAGTCGTCGAGCAGCGCTACACAGCGTGTCCAACCTGCGCTGGCATTGGCAATTTTTACCGGGAAGCAGGCAACAGTGAAGCCGTGATCTGGTAGCGACTCGAGATTGTGCAGTTTTTCCATCTGCCAATACGGAATTTCCCGGCCCGCTTTGTGTCCCTCCCAAATCATGCTGGGGTCTGGGTTCTCGGCCCATTTTTTTGCTGTGTGGTTAAACGGCGCGTCCCATGACCAACCATCGGTGCCTACCACCCGAACACCTCTTTCCGTGAGATACATGGTGGCTTCGCGGCCCATGCCGCAGCCTGCGTCAACGTATCCTGGTTCGGCATAAACAGCCCCGGCACGGGTGTTAACCAGCACAATATCCAGCGGCTGCAGTTCGTGGCCAATGCGCGCAAGCTCCGCCTCGATATCCGCTGCGCTGACTAGGTAACCGTCCTGATAGTGACGAAAGTCCAGCCTTACGCCGGGCCGAAAACAGTAATCCAGGGGCGTTTGGTCAATAGATGGGGCGGGATCAGCGCCGTTATTGGTGGTGGAGTGAAAGTGCCATGGAGCATCCATGTGGGTGCCGTTGTGGGTTGATAGCGTAATGGTTTCTACCGCCCAGCCCTCGCCGTCGGGCAAATCGGACGCCTGCAAACCCGGGAAAAAGTGCGCCAAGCCGTTGGCTGTTTCGGCGTGATTGCGGTAGCTCACCTTGGGACTGCCACCGGGATGGTCGCTATGTTCGTTGTTGTCGATAGACACGGATAGGTCGATAAAGCGTGGCATGGTCCCTCCTGAAGATTGCCGCCCACAACGGTACTATCATGAATGCTATCACTACGGGGCTAACAGTGAACTGGCGTTAGCTGCCGAGTTTGACCAGCAGGCTAGGCAAGAAAAATTCTTCCACCAGCAGCCCGGCTGGCAGCAGTTGATTGCGCCAGTAACAGCCTCTGCCTGAGGTGCTGTCTGCTAGGCGTAAGTAGTGGATTTGACCGCTGCGCTGCCACGACGCATCGGTAAACAGCAGCTCTGCCAGCGGTCGCGTTTGCAGGTTGGTTAATGCCTGCATCCCTGCGCCCTGAGTGGTGACCGAACGAGCCAACACGACAGGCTGCTGGCCAACGGTTAGGGCAATGTGGCGGGCATACAGTGGCTCATCGGTCTGTAGCGCCGCGCACTCCCAAGCGTTTCCTTGTTCTAGGCCCTCGCCCAACACCATGAGGCCGGGCCTCACGCCAAAGGTGGCACGCAGATGCTGGGTGAGTGACGTAGTAAGTTGCAGCCAAGGTAACAAGACCTTGGCAGGCGCAAGCGCAGCTAAAGAGTCCGCTACTTTCGCTTGCCTCAAATGAGCGATAGCGTCGGTGGAGTCAGCCAAGGCGACTGGGTCAGAGCTGGTTTGCGTGTGCAATGTAGGTGCTTGATCGACGTAAAAGCAAAGCATAGCAACCTGCGCAAAATGCGTCGCGGTTCAACTGTTCGCTATTTTTTTGATCTGCTGGCTATCGCCGATTTCAGCGCCAAGCTAAGCTCGCAGCAACGTTCAGCAAGGCATGCCTGTGACCAAGTTTCCGCAGCGCTCAGGATTAATTGACCCCAATCAGGGCGAAGACACGACGCCCTATGATGTGGTGTATGTAAAGGATACGGATACGCCGCTGACTGAAACCATCAACTACCGCACCCGCTATGCCTACTTCAAAACCATTGCGCGGGGCGGCAAGTCGCTGATTATGTCTTGCAAAGATCTGCACCTATCCCGAGTTGTTTGCTACAAAACACTGCGGCCAGAACTAGCCAACGACCCCACAGAACAGCAGCGCTTGCTGCGCGAGGCACGAGTTTCTGCGCTATTGCAGCATCCTAATACCGTGCCAACCTATGAGATTGGCCGAGACAGCAAGGGCAAACTCTACTTCACGATGAAGCTTGTGCACGGCTATACCCTGCGCGAGGTGCTGGACTATCGAGAACGCTACGACCTTAACCAACTGGTCGAGGTTGTTGTGCAAATTGCCCAAGCGCTGCAATACGCGCACATTCATGGCGTCATTCACCGCGACGTGAAGCCCGAGAATATTCTGGTGGGACCCTACGGCGAGGTGCTGCTGCTCGACTGGGGTTTGGCCAAGGTTTGGCACCCCGACGGCAGCGATGCAGAAGCTCAGCCTGTTGACGAAAAAGAAGGCGGCACCGGCAAAACCATGACCGGTCGCGGCAAGCTGCAGGGCAGCATTTGTTATATGTCGCCGGAGCAGATTAATCGTGAGGTAAGCATCGACGGGCGGACTGACGTATTCAGTTTAGGCTCGGTGCTGTACGAAATTCTGTGTGGCGAAAACCCCGCTGTAGGCGAGACCATGCAAGACTTAAAGCGCAGTGCGCTGGAAGACGTTCCGATAGCGCCAAGTGCTATAAGCACCCTACCACTGCCCTCGCGGTTGGAAGCCTTGGCCATGCAGTGCCTGAGCAAGGACCCCGCAGCGCGCCCGCAAACTGCCGCAGAGCTGATTCGTGAACTTAACGAAGATTGGCGCTAGTCGCACTTTGAGCGCGAAAAGGCTGCGGACGTTCTGCGTCTAAAACCGATACCCGCTCGCCGTACCGAGCGTAACCTGCATAATCTAAAATGGCGTGATGCTGCACGCTGCGGTTGTCCCATATGACCACCGTGTTGGGCGCCCACTTCACTCGGCACTGAATACGCGGGTTTGTGGCCGTGCGTCGGTACAGGCCCTGCAGCAGCATATCGCTCTCCCAGCGTGGGATGCCTTCGATGTGCGAGGTAAAGCTGCCGTTAGCAAACAGATATGGCTTACCGTTCTGTGGGTGTCGGGGCACCAAGGGGTGGGATGCCTTGGGGTAGGTCTGTCCTGGACGCAGACGAATGCCGTAGTTGCGCAAGTCGATTTCGCCGTCGTGGTAGGCGGTTTTGCTAAGCAACAGTTGCTGCAGGTCTGGCGAGAGTTCTGCAAAGGCCTCGTGCATGTTGGCGAACATAGTATCGCCACCGCCGTTCTCCGGGCACTTGGTGACGTACAAAATGGACGCCAACGGCGGGATTTCTTCGCAGGATACGTCGGAATGCCACGCCTCACCGTTGGTGAGCTTGGCATCGGGCTTGGTATTCACTATGAACAGTTCGGGGTCGTCATGGTTCATGCCATTGCGCTTGGACGGATGTACATGCAGCTCACCAAAATGCCTGCCGAAGGCCTTGTGCTGTTCGCGGGGGAGGGTTTGGTCACGAAACACTAAGACATGATGTTCGAGGAAGGCATGCAGTATTGATGCAACAGTCGCCTCGCTCAGCGCGGCGAGATCAACATGGGTTATTTCAGCGCCAAGGGTTGGGGTGATTGGGAGAATGTTCATGATTGCTTTTTCGCAATGAGGCGGTAATAGGATAGCTGCGCAACAAGGTGTCGTCAGTAACACAGCAGAAAAAAAGCCCCTTCAAGTGAAGGGGCTGTGAAGTAAGTGCTTGCCCGCGTTACTACATAGAGGCTTTGATGCCCGTGAAGAATAGACGACCGCGGCCGTCATGCAGCCGTGGATCAAACGCTGTAACTACCGCAATATGCGGCGCTTCCTCGTCCCATAGGTTTTGGATACCGAAGGTAAACGTGGTGTCGCTGAAAAAACCGACCTCGCCGAGGTTGTAGTTATATTGCACGTCCAGTGTCGTGAAGCTTTCGATCTTGTCATCGCCCAAGTCGTTGGCGACGGCGTCATTTCCAGCAAGTCTTGCGGTGCCAGCGAAAAAGCCACGGGTGCCCGCTGGAATATCGGAATCCACCTCACCAGTATGACGCAGTAGTGCGAAGACTCGATGCTTTTCCAAACTCCAGCCAAGGCTGGCATTGAGCTTCCATTCAGGCAGCGGTCGCGCAACCGGGTTAGACATATTGTAGTTTCCTACGCCGTCGAAAACGGTAACTCCGCCAGTTCTAGCGGGGACTTCTACATCAAATGTTTCGATCCATGCCGCCTGGAATCCGACGCGCCAGTTGCCCCAGTCATTGTCGAATCGGTAAGAGGAATCTAAGTCTAAGCCTCGAATGTCCGCGCCATTTGCGTTGGCAAAATCCGGCAAGATGCGTAATAAAATACCCGAACTGTTACGGATGATCTGGTCACGATTGCCTACGCCAGCGTTTACTGCTTGGAAGGCTTCGGGACAGTTTCCTGCGACACAAGTGGCTCCATCGACATTTGCCAGCACCCAAGCCATCAGCTCCTCATTGTCCTCCCTCAACAGGGTAGCTGACGCCTCGCGAGTAATAATGTCTTCGTATTTTATGTTGTAAATGTCGGCATTTATTGAAAGCCCTTCGAGGGCGCCGTAATCTGGAATCCACGAAACACCAATGTTTACAGTATCGGCAGATTCTGGCTTGAGGTTAGGGTTGCCCTGGGTAATAGAGGGCTTGAAAGTTGTGCCGCCGACTAGATCTGCCTCATTATCTACAGTGGTCAACGCGCCAAAGGTTTGCAGAAGCGAAGGAACCTTGAAAGAGCTGCCTGCCGAGGCCCGGAGCGGTAAAGAATCTAGTGGGCGGAATAGTACTGTGATTTTTGGGTCCACAGTATTCTCGCCGATTTCATCGAAGTCTTCGTAACGGCCAGCAACATTGATTTCTACAAGATCACCTAAGGGGATTCCCAATTCGACAAACAACGCATTGGTTGTCAGTTGGCCAGCCCAGTCGTCTGCACCGAAGACAAAATCCAGATTATCGTTGGTAAGTGAAGAATCTAGGGTGACGATTCCTTTGTCGCGGCGCTGTTGAAAGCCAACTGCAATACCAACAGGTCCGGAGTCAGTGTCCCAGAGTTCGCTGGTGGCAATAATGTCGACAACGCGTTGTCTGAAATCTGAATCACTGCTGGCTCGACCGATAAGCCATTCATAGAGTTCGGTTGGGTTAACCAATTCCAGATTTTGCTGGAACGTGCTGCCGTCACGATTGAAGGCCGAATTGCCGAAAGGATTAAAGAAATAGCAGGTTCCTGCGTCGAAATCGCCATCAGTTGCTGCATAGGTCGCGTTACCGCTGCCAGGCATACCGTTTACCACATCGCAATTCGGCCCCCCTAAACCATTTATGGCCAATTCCATATGAGATGAAATCGTGTCTTGAACTTGAGCTACCGCAGAGTTGTGATTGCTAGCGGTATAGGTGGCGTCGACAGTCCACTGTCGCTGCGCGAGTTCGAAGTCATAGGTCAGTCCAACGATTAAGCGCTGATCGGACCTGCTAGTGTCAGTAAAGGTCTTTATGGGTCGGAGTGGTGTACCCGTTTCTGATGACGAGTAGCCCTGCAAGCGCGTTAGGTTGACGTATTCGATAGGTTCTATGCCCCGTCTGCATGCGTCTTCTACGCTCCCCGGGTTGGCTGCGTAAAGCACAGTTCCGCCCGCGCCGATGTAGGGGACCTCAGTTGGGATGGTCAACGCCGGAGCGTTGGGGTTGAGTGAGTTCAAACGGTCGAATTCTGAGGAATTAGAAGCCAACTCGAACCGTGCAGTGAGTTCAGGAGTAAGATCGTAACGGCCCTCTATGAAGAAATTACGTAGCTGCTCCTCTGACTGGATGGAGAAAAATGAACCGTAATCGTAAACGCAGCGGTTAAAGAGATTGCCCAGCGCTCCACCATTGCCTGGGCTAAGGGCAGCGGCATCCTCACAATTCACGTCTGCTTGGCCGAAACTGGTACCCAAAGCATCTCTCGGCGGATTATTGGAGCATGTAGTCTCTGGATCGTCATCAGCACATCCGGGATCGACAAATGCTCCCGGGGTCATGCCATGGGCTGCCCAAATAATATCCTGCCCGGAAATTGGTGTGAGCCTTCCGGGCTGTCCAGTTGAAGATATGGTCGTGCCGCCAAACCGCTCGTAGTTATCCGCAACATTTATCTCGTCACGATTT
>JAACDW010000045.1 GCA_009936775.1 Pseudomonadota bacterium | reverse complement strand
CACCGATTAGCACGCAACTCATACTGTGTCGCGTGCTGGGATAGGCGCCGATAAAGCCGTGGCTGTTGCCATACACCCGCAAAGCCTGCTGGGAACTGATTTGGGCACCGTCAGAATTAGTCAGCTTAGGGTCAACCGCCAAGCCAGCGGCCTCACACTCAATGGCCATCGCTGCGGCCTGTTCGGGTTCGATACCCCAAGGGTGATACAGGTCAAGGTCCACTGACTCAGTAGGCATCAGGGCAGCTTCCGCAAGGCCGCTGTAGGGATCCTCTTGTGTATGCTCGGCAATGCCCTTGGCAGCGGCTACCGTTTCACGAATAGCAGCCTGAGCGCTGTCGGTAGTACTGGCCGATCCCTTGCGCTTGCCAACGTACAACGTGATGCCGAAACCGCGATCTTGGTTAAACTCAAGGTTTTCCAGCTCGCCCTTGCGCACACTGACCCCCAGGCCCTGCTCCATACTCACCGAAACCTCAGCCTGATCAGCCCCCTGCTGCTTCGCTTCACTGAGAATATTTTCTACAAGGACGGTTAATTCTTGCTGATGCTCTATAAACTCCAACGTATCGCTTCCTTAAAATGTTCGTTATGCATGAAGAACCCTCCAAATCGGCGCTGAAACGAGAGGCCCAGCGCCTGCAACAGATCGGCCTACGGCTGACCCAACTCAAACCAGATACCAGAGCGGGTATCGATATGCCTGACCAATTGCGTCAGGCCATCGCAACCCACGCTGCCATTAACAGCCGCGAGGGCGGGCGACGCCAAATGCAGTTTATCGGCAAGCTCATGCGCAAGGTCGACATCGCCGCCATTGAGGCCCAACTGGCGGATCTTGATGGCCAATCCGCTGCAGCCAAGCACTTTTTTCGCAGCCTCGAACAATGGCGAGACAAACTTATCAGCGAGCCAGAGGCCCTCACCCGGTTCATAGGCGACTACCCTAACGTAGAACGCCAAAGCCTGCGTCAGCACGTGACCGGCGCGGCCTCAAGCCGACCTGCTGCCAATGCGCAGGCTAGCGAAAACCACAAACGCGCCCTGCGCGCCCTATTCAAATTCCTTCGATCTACACTCAGTGAGCATGCCCAAACCGATGATCCAACGGCATCCGACCCTGCGTAAGGTGCGCTTTCCATCCTCGGCCCTACCTGCAGCCCTCTAGGTAGCCGTTCCGCCCACAACAATTTCGTCCACCTTCAGTGTGGGTTGTCCGACACCTACGGGAACCGACTGGCCATCCTTGCCGCAAACACCAACACCACCGTCCAGATCCAAATCATTGCCTACCATGGAAATCTTGTTCATTACCTCAGGCCCACTGCCCACCAGTGTCGCTCCGCGTATTGGCGCGGTGACACGGCCCTCTTCAATCAGATAGGCCTCAGTGGCAGAAAACACAAAGCGGCCGGAAGTAATATCTACCGAGCCACCGCCAAAGTTCACCGCATATATGCCTTTTTCCACCGAGCGAATAATATCCTCAGGCAGATCTTCTCCCGGCAGCATGTAGGTATTGGTCATGCGCGGCATGGGCACATGGGCGTAGGACTGTCGCCGGCCGTTACCTGTAGCCGGCACGTTCATTAGCCGTGCGTTAAGCTTGTCTTGCATATAGCCCTTAAGAACGCCTTTTTCGATCAGGGTTGTGACCTGAGTTTGGGTGCCCTCATCGTCTACGCTGAGCGAGCCGCGCCGTGCCGCCAAGGTACCATCGTCAACCACTGTGCAAACCGTGGACGCCACCTGCTCCCCTACCCGACCGGAAAAAGCAGAACTGCCCTTGCGATTAAAGTCGCCTTCAAGGCCGTGTCCTACGGCCTCATGCAACAGTACGCCGGGCCAACCCGGGCCAAGCACTACGGGCATGGGACCCGCTGGGGCAGCTATCGCCTCCAAGTTCACTAGCGCCATGCGCACCGCTTCCTTGGCCAGATTTTCTGCCCACTCGCCCTCGGTCAGCGATTCCAAGCTTCTACGGCCACCGCCGCCAGCGTTACCGCGTTCGCGGCGACCGTTATGTTCAACAATGACAGACACATCAAAGCGCACCAGCGGACGGATGTCCGCCGCCAATGTACCGTCACTTGCCATCACCAACATGCTTTCGTGATTGCCAGAGATTCGCACGTTGACCTCTTTTACCTTAGGGTCTTGGGCTCGAGCCACACGGTCGATGCGCTGCAGTAAGCTAACCTTGTCCTCGGCGCTAAGGCTACTTATGGGATCAGCTTGGGAATAAAGCGTCGGGTACTCACTGGTCTTATAGCCCGGTAACCCACGCGCTGGGCCTGCCTTGGCAATAGATTGTGCTGCCGTGGCGGCTTCTCGCAGGCCGTCCAACCGTATGTCTTCGCTGTAGGCGAAGCCTGTTTTCTCTCCGGCTAAGGCGCGTACGCCGATGCCTGCCTCGACTCCAAAGGAGCCGTCTTTAACGATGCCATCCTCTAAGCCAAATGACTGCCCTCGGGTGCTTTGTATGAACACCTCGCCATAATCGATTTCGCGGCCAAGTAGCAGGCCTAAGCCTTGCTCAATATCGCCCAACGCCAGGCCTCTGGCATGCAGCAAATGTTGTTCGACGGTTGCAACTACATCATTCATCTTCATCAAACCCTAGCATCATTATGTTAATTCGCCTGACCCACACCCCGCAGAACCACACCAACATTTCAGGGCAGGCCTGTCCCATCATCCGTTTGGCTAGCCGGCGCTTTCAGCAGGTCTGGCGACAATCGCTCACCGGCCGAGTCTGTTTCCTCAATATCTTGGTTGAACAACTCGCTGAACACCACTTGTGGATCATCGAGGGAGCCTGAGACTTCAAACTTCGCAGAACTCATTCGCTCTATGGGCTTGCGGAAAACACGCTCACCTAGGGCTACCCCCAGCCCCGCCAGAGGATTCGCGAAGGCCAAGTATGCGGCGTACCAGGGCAAACTGTCACTGACGGGTAATGTGACAACCATTTGCGCGTCTAACTCGCTGGAGCGCAAATCCACCAACCCCCCCAGTTCAAATCGTGAGGACGTGCTTTTGATGATTAGGTTCTTGGTGAAACTCAGCGTTTGATCCTCAATTTGCACATCGCCATAGACTTCTTCATAGCTAATACCGCCACCAACGACATCCGAAAAATCCAGACTGATGCGTTTCGTTAGCGCCGTAATATTGAACAGGCTCACCGCACGCAGGCCTCCCTGCCCACTATCGATATCTAGGAAACGACCGTCGGTAGCCGCCAGTGAAAGCTCGCCTTCACTGTCCACAAGGTCGAGATTGCCCGGTGAGCCGGCCCAACTCAGATTGCCGGTTGCCTGGGCTGTTGCCGACATCACTGCCGGTGCATAACCCCATAAAGGCAGTGTTTTTGCTAAATCGTCTGTTTTCGCCGCACCAGAAAATGCACTACGATTTTGCTGCAAGTCCCAGAACACCGCGCTGTCTTGGATAGACACGCCATTGACCTGCACATCGTCGATATCAAAGCGAATGCCGGTCTGCTCCGGTGTCATTGTGAACTTCCAACGTCCAAACGGCTCATCGCCGATAATCAGTTCATTGACAAAAACGTTAGCCGCCGGCAGCGCTCGACCAACACTGATGTCGATGGGGTCAATGGCGTCCGCATTTTCCTCCTCGCTCGACGTGGTAGCTGGCAGGCGCAGGCTGAGCAAATTAATACCAAGCAGACTGTCGGCAGACAGGTCGATACTGCCCTCTACATCAGGGCTGCGGAGTTGAAAAACCACCGCACCTGAGTTGCCTTGGCCATCGAGCTGCAAATCAGCGAAATGCAAGTCTTTAACCACGAAGTCGTCAATCTTCAGCCCGCGAATTTGCCAATCCATGGGTAAATTGACTGCTGCTTCTCCAGCATCATTGACCCAGTCAGCCAAATCCGCCTGTGACAGATAACCACTTACCACGAGACCATTAAAGTTTGCTTCCGGTACTAAGGGCTGGCCGTTTATCGCCACAGCACCTTGGGCAACTCGCGATGAACCTTCATTGGGTAGCACAAACCAGCCGTCGCTGCCTTTATATCGCCAACTGATGCGCTGGTGATCGTCTGCAAATAACACCTCTAAGTTGCTGTTAACCAGCGCATCTGGTGACTTGCCAAATTGGGCTGGCAGCAACAGGGTCATACCCTCCAAGCCGCTGGTGACATTTAACCGGGCAGCCGCAGAGCTATCCATGCGCAGCTGCAAGTTGGCGGTAAAGTCGGTGGACCCGCTAAGCACGTCAATCGGTGCGATTTGCGCCAGCGGAAAGATGTCTTTAGCAGCAATGCTACCGTCAACCTGAAAACGCAGGTGGCGCGCATCATGTGTCACCGCTACTGCCACGGGCTGATCGAAAAGCCTGCCATAAGCCTGGCCCTCTAGGTTATGTGGCAGAGTAAATCGCTGCTGGCCGGACAGGCCCTCCCAGTTCAGTCGGTAATTCGGCATGCGCAGGCCCAATTCTTCAAAACGGGCATCAATTTCCACTTGCAGATTGGATTGGCTGATACCGCGCTGTCCTAGCGGCACGGCAAGCGATGCATTAAAGGCAAGGTCCCCCTCGGCCTGCCATTGCGGGGTAACAAAGCTCAAGGACTGACGCAGCGGCGAGGCAAGCACCAGATTCAACGCTGAAGCCGCAGACGCCGATTTCTGCAGCTGCAGGAACAACATGTGTGCATTTGCATCGACATGCAAGTCGGCACCAGCTACCGCAAAACCTGCGGTTAGGCCCTCACCGAGCACCGCATAGGTATGTTGTCCTGCAACATGCACAGAACCGCTGGCGCGATCAAGGGTCGGCCAAGCGGGATCGTAGCGCACTTGGGCTGCCTCAAAATCCGCCATCAACTCGAACCTGCGGCGGGTGTTATCGCCGCCCAAGACATGGATCTGACCGTGCTGAGCCAAACGCACGCTCCTGAAATCACCGCCCAAAGGTGCCCGCAACAGCCATTGACGCAGACCATCGTTTAACTTGTAGGGGATAAAGGGCCGCGTATTGGGTGCGCTGATGACATCGGCTTGAAGTGCCAGTGTTAACCGTTGCTCCGGGCGCGCCTTGGGGCGACTCGTGGCAAAACTTCCCTGCAGCAGTGTCTGTCCCGAACGCGCCTCAATATTGACCCCACGCACCGATGCATAACCCGGTCGAAACAGCAGCATCAGTTCGCCCTGCACATCGCGCAGCGGCCAAGCTGCTGTGAAAAGTTCAGGAAATTGCATGGTTAAGTCGTCATCGGTAACCGTGATGCCAAGGTGCCCCAAATCGCCGAAAACCTCAGCGCTACCATCGATTAGCATTGGCGAGCCACGGTATGCCGCCATGTGAACCGCCTCGGTCTGCGCCCAAAAACTCAACTCGCCAGCGGCAGAAACCTGCGCAACCATCTGCCGCACATCCGCTCGGGCGTCGAATCCGCGAATCCATTGACCGATTTCCGCGTCGGCATTAAAGGTCTGGTCCGCAAAATCTGTCAGTGCGCTAAGCTCTAATTCCTCGACCATTATTCGTAAGTAGGGAGCTTGCTGCCGTAACACTTGCGCCACCGGGCTTTTTTGAGTCAGTTGCCCAAGGTTGAGTTCGGCAAAGAGCGGCGGCAGTTGCAGGCTTGGGTTGTCACCCGCCTTCAGCGTGGTGTCCATACGTGCCAACACTCGGTTTGGTTCTGAGTCTTGCCAGAACAACACTTCTGCGTCGACCTTCGGCATGCGCTCATCACGCACCCCTGGCGCCTGCGTCACTTGTAGCGCGACCTTCAGTCTGCCCACACCGGAATCCGCCGCAGCTGCCGGGTTGCTAGAGTTTGGCGAAGCCTGCCATTGTGCCCAAGGCACGGTCAGCGTCAGGCCGGTACCGCCCAATAGCGCCGGCGGCAGAGTCAACGCACCGCTGGCCTGAATTGCGTTGACCCGCTGGCCTGCAGTTTGTTGCGACGATTCTCTCCGATAAAAACCGACGCTGAGTTGACTGGGCGTCACCTCGGCAGCTGGGCTAACCACTGTGAGGCTGCCTTGCAAGTTCTGCGCAACATTGCTGAGGCTGAGTTTGACCCCATAGGCCACCGCCAAGCCATCTCGCTCGGCGACAAGCTGCACTGATACGTCGATAAATTCACTGCGTTCAAATAGACGCAAAAAGTCGATATCGAGGCTTTGATCTGGGCCATTTTTTAACTGCCAGCCCGTTGCGGTATGAACGAAGCCTATGGCACCGCTCTGGCTGTAAAGGCGTATAACCATGAGGGAGCCATTGGCAATGGTCTGCAGCAAGTCCACTTCCAGATAGACGTTGCGCAGATGCCCGGCGGGGAAGACGATTTGCTCCGCACGCAGCACCGGATTGAATCCCCGCCAATCCCCAATCACGCCGCTGATCTGACTGCCATAGGGTGCTAGCTGCGCATTGATGCGCGGCGCTAGGCGATCTGCAAAAGCTAGGGTAAGCCGACCGCTTACTTGCCCACAGGCCAACAAAACAATCAGTGCAGTGAGTAATATCGCCAGCGCATGGACTAGCCTGCTGCGACCACGTCGGAGTGCCGACAGGCGCTGTTCGGAGAATTGCCCGGACGGATTCAACGCAGCACTCGCATTACGAACGCTGGGGCACAAAGACCAGATCAAACTGGTCTGGACGATAGGCCGTATCAACTTGCAACCGCACTTCATGACTCAGAGTGCCGATCACAGTTTGGTAAAGCTGGGCTTCTTCATCGAGCAAGCGATCGACCACTGCTGCCGCAGCCGTCAGAGCATAGTGCCCCTGCGCGACTCCTTGCGGATGGGCTATGGCAGCTGTCTCTGCCGTTATAGCGCGGAAAATTTCCATACAGGTGGACTCCGCGTTTTTCACCATACCCCCGCCATTACAGTGCTCGCAGGGGGAACACATAATTTGCGTCAGGCTTTGGCGCGTTCTTTTACGGCTGAGTTGCACTAGGCCCAAAAACGAAAAACCCTCGACCTGCGTTTTCGCCGGGTCGCTGGCCAATTTCTCAGTGAGCTTAGCCAGTACCGCCCGTTGATGGGCGGCATCGGTCATATCAATGAAATCGATAACAACAATGCCGCCCAAATTACGCAATCGTAGCTGTCTGGGAATCACTGCAGCGGCCTCTAAATTGGTTTGCAGTGCGGTCTCAGCCGGGTTCTTGCTACCCAAAAATGCAGCCGTATTGACGTCAATACTAATCATGGCTTCGGTCTGCTCAATAACCAGTGTGCCGCCACTGCGCAGACGAACATGAGGATCCATCGCGGACAAAATTTCTTGTTCGATATTGTGCCGCTCGAATAACGGTTGTGCACCTTCGTAAAGTCGCAGCTTATCGACATAGTTAGGGGCGCTGATATCGAGATAGTTGAGTAGGCGCGCATGAATATCCGGATCGTTAACAAATATGCCTGCGGTTTGAGCGCCAGCAAGGTCTCGCACTAAACGGGTCTGGATAGGCAATTCCTGAAACACCTGCAGCGGGGCTTTTGCCCCTGCAATCGTCTTCTCGACGCGCCGCCATAGCTGCAATAAATGCTCGCAGTCCGCGGCTAAATCTGCGCGCTCTGCCCCTTCGCTCAGTGTTCGTCCGATCAGGCCTACCGCATATTTCTCGGCAACGGAGCCGAGTAATTTAAACAACCTCTCTCGCTCTGCCGCATCGCTGATGCGTTCCGACAACCGCACCTGTTCAGTCTTCGGCAACAACACTAAAAATTTCGACGCCAGCGCCAAGTGCGTCGACAGACGTGCACCCTTGGTACCTATTGGATCGCGCTCTACTTGTACCAGGAGCTCTTGGCCATCGTGCAGCAGGTCACGAATTCCCGGCGTCATTGTATCGTCACTATTGCCTGTCATCAGCAGCGGTTGATCAATATCGTGCGCGTGCAAAAACCCGGGACGCTCCAGCCCGATCTCAACAAAGGCCGCCTGCATGCCGGGCATTATTCTGACAACCTTGCCCAGATAAATGTTGCCGGTTGCGCTGTAGCCTGCCGACCGCGCCAAGTGGACTTCTTGCACCGCGCCGTCCTGCACCAAGGCAACCCTAGACTCGAAATCCGAAACATCGATCAACAGTTCTTCAGCCACGCTCGCGCTCCAACCAAGTCTGAATGCCCGCAGCTCGCAGCAGCTGCTCGGTCTCGGTCATCGGTAAGCCAATAATGCCGCTGTGACTGCCAGCAATACGTGTGACAAATACTCCGCCCAGACCCTGCAAGGCATAGGCTCCAGCCTTGTCTTGAGGCTCACCGCTATTCCAGTAGGCACGGGCTTCGCTCTCGCTAATGACGCGGAACGTCACGCTGCTAACAACGACGTCGCTCCATGTCTTGTCGCCGTCGAACAAGGCAATGCCCGTGGCGACCTGATGTGTACGTGCAGAGAGCTGCAACAACATATCGACACAGTGCTGCTCATTCTGCGGCTTGCCAAGCAACGCACCGTCCAAAACGACAATGGTGTCAGCGCCAAGATTCACATAGCCCGACCGCCACCGCGCCTGCGCCTTGGATTGCGCCAAGCGCAAAACGTAGCTCTCTGCACCTTCGCCGCCACGCGGTGTTTCATCGATATGCGCCGGCTCCACCTCGAAGGTCATGCCCATTTGTCGCAACAACTCGGATCGGCGCGGCGACTGTGACGCCAACATTAGGCGAGGCTTTGCAGTCATGCTCAGTTGCGCCGCGACGGACCAATGAAGCGCTGCGCAAGCCAATTAAAGATCGGCCAAAGCAGCATGCTGCTTGCGGCCAAGGTCAGCGGCTGAAGATCCCACGGTTGACTGATCACCGTGTTGAGTACGAAGGCGCGAAAGATCTCGGCAACAAAGATCATCATAAAAATCATGATCATTTGTTGAAATAGGGTTTGTAGCTGTAAACGATCATGAAAGCGCAGCAGGTAAAAGGTTACCGTCGCAAAAATTGCGCCGTTGAGGCCAAAGGGTTCGCCCATCAGAGTGTCTACATACAGCCCGAGCAACCACACGTATACCAAGACCCGACGTGTCGTCGTGCCATCGTCCGCGGCATTTTTCGTAAACACCAGTTGAAACAGAGCGCCGCGGTATTGGGGTACCCGTTGTACCCACAAGATCAGTGTCAACACCAACCACTGTGGTCGCCAAAACGCCAACCAACTTGGCCAGCCGTC
The DNA here is from genome assembly GCA_009936775.1 of Pseudomonadota bacterium. Classification (GTDB taxonomy): domain Bacteria; phylum Pseudomonadota; class Gammaproteobacteria; order Pseudomonadales; family Azotimanducaceae; genus UBA4421. The sequence continues at coordinate 24,669 of JAACDW010000045.1, read as the reverse complement.
CGGTAAGTGGAATACGCTAAGCACCAAACTCAGGAAGATGACAGCAGTCATGAAAAAACCGGGAGCAAGCATCCTATGACTCATCCTCGATGGCTTCGGTAGGCGGCACAGCATCGATCTTTGGTGGCGTGATAATGAGTACATGACCGACCTTGAGCAAGGCCGCAGTAGGAACCAGGGTGGCCTGCAGGTAGGGAGAGTCTTGCGTGCTTTCAACAGCGTTCACCCTACCAATGGGATAACCAACCGGAAACCTACCTCCAAGACCCGAGGTGTCGATTAAGTCGCCTTCCAACAGATCCGTTGACGCAGGCAAGTCCTCCAGCACCAGACTGTCGTAGGCACCGGTGCCGCCCACTATCATGCGCGCCCCGGTGCGGTTACTGCGCGCAGGAATTGCATGATCGCGGTCGGTTATAAGTACTACCCAACTGGTATCTTGCGAGACGTTAACAACTTGGCCAAACAGTCCTTTTTCATCAACGACGGCATCCCCCGGCACGACCGCGTTGGCACTTCCTTTGTCGAGAATTACCGCGGCCCGCAGGGGGTTTGGCGGCACGCCTATAATTTCGGCAATGGTCGCTTGACTGGGCAACTGGGCCTTGGAGTTCAGCAGCTGCCGCAAGCGCGTGTTTTCCGCTTGCAGATACTGCAGCCGCTGTTGCTGTTGATTCAGCTGCAGCAGTTGCACCCTGAGTTCCTCGCGTTGTTGTAGCAAGGACTGCCGGTCGGTGCTGATGTCTGCAACTAGGCCGGTAGCATCATAGGGGACTTGGGCGGCGGTATAGATGGGCCGCGCCACCGTTAAAAAGACACTGCGCAGGACGACGAGGCCGCCTTGGAGTCGATCGTCGCGAGCAACAGCGTCTTTTTTGCTTGCTTGGAACGACGCGCTGTCGAACCAAACCAGTGCGACGGAAAAAGCCAGCAGGGTGACTAAAAAATAGCCTGCGCCGGGTCGTTTGGCGAAAAGCGTTTTAATCGTTCTCCTCCGGCGCTTGTGAGATGTGTCGACGTTGTCAGCAGTGGCTTGCGGTTGCCGCCTGACTAAAAACCAGAGCTACCACGCCTGCCTGAGAGGCCTCGTGATAGCTGCCTCAGGAAGTAGAGAGCAAATCTGCATTGCCCGCTTGATCCATGAGTTCTAAAGCCTTGCCGCCACCGCGCGCTACACAAGTGAGCGGATCATCGGCAATAATAACCGGTAAGCCGGTTTCTTCCGCCAGCAGCACGTCCAAGTCGCGAAGCAGCGCACCACCGCCGGTAAGAACCATGCCAGTTTCAGCAATATCCGACGCCAATTCTGGCGGGCATTGCTCTAACGCCGCCTTCACCGCTTGAACGATGACTGACAACGGCTCTTGCAATGCCTCGAGTATTTCGTTGCTGTCTAGAGTAAAGCTGCGAGGGATACCCTCGGCTAGGTTGCGGCCACGCACGTCGATCTCGCGGATGTCTTTTTGCGGGTAGGCGGCGCCTACTTCCTGCTTGATTCGTTCGGCGGTTGCTTCCCCTATCAAGCTGCCTTGAGTGCGCCGTACATAGGCGACAATGGCCTCATCAAGACGGTCACCACCCACCCGTACCGACTCGGAGAAAACCACGCCATTCAAAGAAATGATGGCAATCTCAGTGGTACCACCGCCGATATCTACAACCATGGTACCCACCGCTTCATGCACCGGCAGGCCCGCGCCGATAGCCGCAGCCATTGGCTCTTCGACCAACCGGACATCGCGTGCGCCAGCAGACAACGCGCTCTCGCGTATGGCGCGCCTTTCTACTTCGGTTGATTTACAGGGCACGCAAATCAGCACTCTTGGGCTTGGACGGATAAAGGAGTTTTCATGCACCTTGGCGATAAAATAGGTAAGCATTTTTTCTGTCACCAAAAAATCTGCAATGACCCCATCTTTCAAAGGCCGTATCGCCGTTATGTTACCCGGCGTTCGCCCGAGCATGCGTTTCGCATCTAGACCAACCGCAGCCACGCTACGTTGGTTGCCCTGCTGACGCAGAGCGACCACAGAAGGCTCATCTAGAACGATGCCTTCTTCACGAATGTAGATCAGCGTATTGGCGGTTCCCAGATCAATTGACAGGTCGCGCGAAAAGAGACCGCGGAAATTTTTTAACATCGCCGCCAAGGCTCCAAAAAACAAAGCGTAATCATAGGCATATGGCATTGGAAAAGCACGACTAACCTTTCGCAACCTAAGACAAAATCAATTGACTAGATTTCCTCGTTGCGGCGAAAAATTGGCGGTTTTTGGCTCAGCAACAGCAATCCTTGCTTAACCGGTTTACACTGAGCCCTTTTACATTGGCGTACGTTTAACAATGTCACAAGAAACTCCAGAAACTCCGATTGATGTCGCCCACCTTGCTGGCTTAGCCAGGCTTGCCCTCGACAATGACGCGAGCGCCCAGGTGGCCGCAGACCTGCAATCGATAATGGCGATGATCGACGCCATGCGCGCCGTGGATACCGATACCGTACTGCCACTCTCCCATCCGCTGGACGCGGTAGTACGCTTGCGCAGTGATGTGGTCACGGAGTCACCGGACCCCCAACATTTCCAGCGTCATGCGCCGGCAACTGCAGATCAGTACTACCTCGTCCCCCGAGTTGTTGAATAGGGTCATCGCCAATGAAGGATTTTTCTACTTTGCGCGGCATGAGCGCAGGCTTGGCTCAGGGCGATTTTTCAAGCGTTGAGCTCACTCAGGATCATATTGCGCGCATTCAGACTGAGGACACCCATCTCAACAGTTTTATTACTGTTAGCGCTGAAGCGGCCTTAGAGCAGGCTGCCGCTGCAGATAAGCTGCGAGCCGGTGGCGATACTCGGCCTACTCTAGGCCTACCCTTTGCGCATAAGGATATTTTTTGCACCGACGGCATTCTAACCACCGCGGGTTCGAAGATGCTCAGCAACTTTGTCGCCCCCTACGATGCCACAGTGGTTGGCAATATGGCGGCGGCTGGCATGGTCAGCGTAGGTAAGACCAATATGGACGAGTTCGCCATGGGGTCGTCAAACGAAACCAGTTATTTCGGCTCAGTGAGCAACCCTTGGGATAGGCAACGCGTACCCGGTGGGTCTTCTGGTGGTTCGGCGGCAGCCGTTGCTGCAGGACTGGTTGCCGCTGCGACAGGGACTGATACTGGCGGTTCGATTCGCCAACCGGCCTCGCTATGCGGTATCACAGGGCTGAAACCTACCTATGGCCGCATCTCGCGCTACGGCATGATCGCCTTCGCCTCCAGCCTAGATCAGGCTGGGCCAATGACTCGAGACGCCGAAGACGCTGCCCTGATGCTCAGCGTGATGGCTGGGTTCGACCCCAAGGACTCGACCAGCGCACAGCGAGACGATGCGTGGTTGGGCAAAATGACGACTGATGGCATTGCCGAACTAGACCAACCACTGACCATAGGCTTGCCCGAGGAATATTTTCAGGCTGGCGAACATATGCTGGCTATTGAGGCCGCTAAGTTAGAGCTCGAAAAACTTGGGCACAGCTTAAAGCCGGTATCCCTACCGCATACCCAAGCCGCGGTTCCGGTTTACTATGTGCTGGCGTCGGCAGAGGCATCGACCAACCTATCGCGCTACGATGGTGTGCGTTTTGGTCATCGCTGCGACAATCCACAATCACTCCAAGACCTGTACGAGCGCTCGCGCGAAGAGGGCTTTGGGCCGGAAGTGAAGCGGCGCATTTTGCCTGGCACCTATACGTTATCGGTCGGCTATTTCGATGCCTACTATCTCAAGGCGCAGAAAATACGGCGGCTTATCGCTGAGGACTTCGACAATGCCTTCACCGACGTTGACCTACTGCTTACACCCACCGCGCCAACCCCGGCGTTCAAGAAAAACCAGCTCACAGATGACCCGGTAGCCATGTATCAACAAGATTTATATACCGTACCCACCAGTCTGGCTGGCCTGCCCGCCATGTCGATTCCGTGCGGATTTTCCCAAGGCCTGCCCATGGGTATGCAGCTTATTGCACCAGCATTCCGTGAAGACCTGCCCTTGGCTCTGGCGGCCCAGTTTCAACGCCACACCGACTGGCATCTGCGACGACCGGGGCAAGATCTATGAGTTGGGAAGCGGTTATTGGCTTAGAGATCCATGTGCAGTTGGCAACGCAAAGTAAAATCTTTTCAGGTGCCAGTACCGCCTATGGCGCAGCACCCAATGCTCAAGCCTGCAATGTAGATCTGGGCATGCCTGGCGTGCTGCCAGTGCTCAATGAGCGCGCAGTGGAACTGGCAATTCGCTTTGGCCTCGCCATTGACGCGCAAATTAATTTGTATTCGATCTTCGACCGCAAAAACTACTTCTATGCCGATTTGCCCAAGGGCTACCAAATCAGCCAGTTCGAAACACCCATCGTGGGCGCTGGGCAAATTATTGTCACGCCACAGAACGGTACACCGCGCAGCGTGGGTATAACCCGAGCACACCTTGAGGAAGACGCTGGCAAATCTGTGCACGATTTGTATCCCGGCCAGACTGCGGTGGATCTAAACCGCACCGGTACGCCACTGCTGGAAGGGGTATCGGAGCCCGATATGCGCACGGCCCAAGAAGCGTCCGCCTACTTCCGGCAGATCCATACCCTTGCCCGCTACATTGGCATCTGCGACGGCAATCTAGCCGAGGGCAGCATGCGCTGCGATGCCAATGTCTCTGTGAGGCCCACGGGGCAGGAGGTCTTTGGTGAGCGTACCGAAATCAAAAACATCAATTCCTTCCGCTTTGTTGAACAGGCCATCGAATACGAGATTGCAAGACAGATCGACGTGTTAGAAGCAGGCGGCCGCATACACCGCGAAACCCGACTCTATGACCCGGACAAAGACGAGACCCGCTCCATGCGCAGCAAGGAGCTGAGCAACGACTATCGCTATTTCCCCGATCCGGACTTGATGCCGCTGACCATCAGCGAAGCCCTGGTCGAGCGGATACGCAGCGAGCTACCTGAACTGCCTGACGCGCGTTGCGCGCGCTATTGCGAGCAGCTTGGCCTGTCGGCCAGCGATGCTGCCGCCATTAGCAGCGATATCGACCGCGCGGAGTATTTCGATGCCGCCGTAACCGCCGGTGCGAATGCCAAACAATGTGCGAACTGGATTATGGGCGAGCTGTCTGCCTACTTGAACAAACAGGCTATGCCTCTCAGCGCCTCACCCGTGACACCCACACTGCTAGCGACGCTGATTGCCCGCATCGAAGATGGCACGCTGTCTTCAAAGACCGCGAAAACCTTATTCGATGCCCTCTGGGAAGAAGGTGCAAGCGCTGACGTCGATGACTTGATCGACTCTTTAAATCTGGCTCAGATGAGCGACGACGGCGCGCTTACTCAGATTATCGACGACCTGATCGACGCCAATCCAAAGCAGTTTGAAGAGCTGCGCGGGGGCAAGGATAAGATGCTCGGCTTCTTCGTCGGCCAAGTCATGAAGGCCACTCAGGGCAAGGCCAATCCGCAGCAGGTTAACGAAATTATTCGCGCCAAGCTGTAGCAGCCTGTTGCCCCAACAAAAAATGCGGCGACGATCAATCGCTTGAGAACTGCATCGCCGCGCGCAGCACATCGCGGCGCGATATTTGTCCTATCAAAACTCCGTGCTCAAGCACCGGATACCGGCGGCGGTGGTGGCGAACAAACTGCTGGGCCAAGCTGAGGATATCCATATCTGGATTCACAGACTCCACTTCGCTTTGCATGTAGTCGGCAACAATACCCGCCGGCTCGTTGTAGTAAGTGTCCTGCAGTACGACCCCAATGAGATCAACTTCGGAGAGCATGCCGACCAGTGCTCGGCTATCGGCATCAACCACCGGGGCACCGGAAATACCCCGCTCCAACAGCGCCATCATCGCTTGCATCACACCATCGGTTGGCACAAAGGTAACAAGCTCTGTGGACATGTAGTCGCGCACTTTGAGTGACTTCATCATTCCTCCTGAACGCCAACGCGGCCTTACCAAGGGGCTCACCATACGGCCAAGGAACGCAACAGCGGGCAAAACCCGAGCAGAATACTTGGGATTTGTGACGCGCATCTCGGTCTATCGCCCTGCATACCGCGATAGTATGATCGGCAAAGCGGCGCGCGCAGAGCAATTGCCGTAACCGGACGTTTCATATTGTTTAGAGGGGAGCCATGAGCAATCAGCCATTACCAGCGGTGCCATATCTGAAAATACCAGAGGGCGCAGAGCCCTATTTGGAAGGGCAAAAGTGCGGCCAATGCGGGAGCACATTTCTCGGCGAACGAAGTGTGTGCTCGAAGTGCGGTGCGAGAGATCAAATGAGCCCTGTGACTTTGCCGAACAGCGGCAAACTGTACTCTTATTCCATCGTCTATCGCTCCTTTCCGGGCATCGAGGTCCCCTATATCAGCGCTATCGTTGATCTTGATGACGGCACCGCGATCAAGGGCAACCTGATAAACGTCGAGGCAGACCCGGAGCATATTGAGTTTGATATGCCGGTAGACGTTGTTTACGCCGATGCACTTGGGCGTAAAGACGCCGACGGCAACAGCTATCTGTCTTTTTTCTTTCAACCAAAAGCCTAGTTTTAATACCAGAACACAAACGGAGAACGACTATGACCGACGCATATATCGTAGGGGTCGACATGATCAAGTTCGGGCGCTTCCCGGAAAAAACCGTACCGCAAATAGGTGCCCAAGCCGCCTTGATGGCGCTAGATGACTGCGGGCTAAGCATTCAGCATATGCAGGCCCTATACTGCGGCAACCTAGGCCAAGCTTCAGGCATGGTCGGCCAGCGCCTGCTGCAAGAGATTGGCCAAACCGGTATGCCGGTAGTCAATGTAGCCAACGCCTGTGCCACCGGCGCCACGGCGTTTCGGGAAGCTTGGGCCTCGGTAAAGGCTGGCCTCTATGATGTCGTTCTTGCCGTTGGAGTGGAGCAAATGGGCAAGGGTTTGTTGGGCGGTGGCGGCGCAAAGACCGGTATCCCGAAAGAAGGTTTGATCGGTTCAGGCACCATGCCAGCAGTATTTGCCGAAGCGGGTATGGAGCACGCGCGTCACTACGGTACGACCTTTGAGCAGTTCGCCAAGGTGTCGGTGAAAAATCACCACCATTCCACCTTGAATCCGAAGGCTATGTATCAAATTGAGACGCCACTGGATGAGGTGATGAATGCGGAAATGATCTCATACCCGAACACGAAGCTGATGTGCTCGGTCAATGTCGACGGCTCGGCGGCGGCCGTTATTTGTTCAGAGAAAAAGGCTCGAGAGCTGGGTTTGATGGATCGCGCCATTAAGGTGCGAGCCTCAGTACTCGCCTCCGATCCATGGCAAGAGCGCGACTTGGTTATGCCAGACGTCAACTCCTGCACCCAGAAGGCAGCCAAGGAAGCCTATGAAATGGCAGGACTGGGGCCCGAGGACATCGACCTTATTGAACTGCACGACTGCTTTGCCACCGCAGAGATACTGCACTACGGCAATCTTGGCATCTGCAAGCAAGAGGACGCTGGGCGCATGATCGACGAAGGCGAAGTCGCCCTCGGTGGCCGCATACCGGTGAACGTATCCGGCGGACTGCTGTCTAAGGGGCACCCATTGGGGGCTACAGGCATCGCTAACATTTACGAAGTGAGTACCCATTTGCGCAATGAAGCGGGTTCTCGTCAAGTGGAAGGTGCAAAGATTGGCCTTACCCATGTCATCGGTCTGGGCAGCGCATGCGCCATTCACGTGTTGGAGCGCGCTTCCTAAGAGCAACGATTTGATCCGGCGGCGCATCAGCCGCCGCGAACAATTCCCTTATTTGTTCACACTGTGTTCAACAGACCACAGCGTCAGGCAAATGCCCGGCGCTGTGGTTGTCCTATCTACCGCTTCGAGAATTAACCATGCGAATCGGCGTCGTCAGCGACACACACAACAACCTTAAAAATGTGCGCAAGATCGTTGCGCTGTTTAACGCACATGATGTCGATAGGGTCATCCATACGGGCGACATCAGCCAGGCCAAGACCCTCGACGTACTCGCTGATTTAAACGCACCTTTATTCGGCGTGTTCGGCAACAACGATCAGGAGCGCGAGGCGTTGGAGGCTGCGGTTGTCCGGCATGGCTTTACCTTTGTCGATCCGCCTCTGTTCCTCGACTGGGCCGAGCGCAGCATTATCGTGGTCCACGACCCTCTTGAATTTGCAGGGCATCTTGCGCACCAAGCGCTGGCGCTGCACGGCCATACCCATCGCTATCGGCTCGAGCAAAGCCGTGAGCAGACCATTTTTAATCCGGGAGAGTGCGCGGGCATGATGGCCGGGCACAATGCCATTGGCATTGTGGATCTGACCAGCATGAGCTGCGAGTTGGTGAAGTTTTAGCCGCGCAGCCGTTCTAATATTGCGCCAATACGCTTGGCGTTAAGGCCTAAGTCCGAGCGTCCCACCCGAGACACGCTGCGTATATCGACAACGCTGCCCGAGCCAGCGTCGGCAGCGCGCACGCGTACTACCACATCGTCCTTGAAGCCGAACCAAAAGGTTGTATCTGTGCCCTCAACAATGCCCTGTGCAGCCGATACGTTCACTACTTCGATACCAAGGTCCTCCAGCGCGGTCACCGCCGAGTTGATCATGATGCCAGGGTTCACTGGTGAGTTAAGTGTCGCCACCCACGGGTAGGCTTGACGTTGCTGAGGGGCCAAAACTGCTGCGTCATAAGCCAGCGGATTTGCGCCGTCGGCTTTACGAACTGCCACCAGTACATCAAAGTCTGGCGGATCCTCAGTGTCGGTAGAAATGTTGTGAATCAAGGGTACAGAAGACAGGGCATTTATCTGCATCGCAAACTGGGCCAGCAGCACGGTACAAATTAGCAGGGCAAAAAGCAGGCTAGAGCGCTCGCTTTTCAGGCCTTTACGCCAGCTCACCACGTAGCCAATCACCCCCAAAAAGAAGCCCGCGGCAGCAAGTACAACCCCGCCGCTGGAGACATTGAAACCGCCGCTGTAAGTCCACATGCCCAAGCGCGTACCCAACCCGCCCATGACCATCAGCAGCGCACCAATAATCGATCCAATTAAAATGGCCTGTGCCCACCAACGGGGCTTCACTATTTCATATTGCATTGTTTCACTCTTTGTCCGACCAATTCATAACCGCGCTAAACTAACTGATCGTCGCGCCGCCATCGACCACAAAATTCTGTCCCGTGGTAAAAGAACCGGCAGCCGACGCCAGATACACTGCGGCCCCCGCAATTTCTCGCGGCTCACCGATACGTTTAAGCGGATCGCCAGCAGTACGCTGCTTGAGAATGTCTGGGTTTTCCCAAAGTGCTCGGGCAAAGTCAGTACGTACCAGACCAGGTGAGATGGCGTTGACGCGAACATTATGACGACCGTTCTCGACCGCCAAGTTGCGGACCAACTGGAGGTCCGCTGCCTTGGAGATACAATAGGCACCGAGCACCGGACTGCCGCGCAAGCCACCAACGCTGGATACGATAATAATGGCGCCATCTTTACGCTCGATCATTTCTGGCAGCACCATATTCACCAGCCAGTGATTGGACTTAATGTTGATATCGAGAATTTTATCCAGAGCATCGTCCGGCAATTCCTGCATGGAACCGTAAAACGGGTTCACTGCTGCGTTGCAGACTAAAATGTCGATCGCTCCGAGCCGATTGTGGGTTTCATCAACAAGGTGCTGGAGCGCCTCGCGCTGACCCACATGGGCTGGAATCACAATGGCTGCACCGCTGCTATTGCCGGTGGCCTTGGCCTCTGCATTAATACCGTCCGCTACCTCCTGACAGACGTCGGCCTTGCGGCTGCTGATCACAACCTTTGCGCCCTGACGAGCCATTTCTTCTGCGATAGCACGACCAATACCCTTACTGGACCCCGTAATCAGCGCAACTTTGTTGGTTAAATCAAAAAGATTGTTCGGCATCTGCATGCTCTCCCTCGGTGAATGATCGCGCGAAGTCGGCAACGCGCGCTGCGGCGCTGAATTTACCCTGCTTTAACGGTATAGTCGCGCGCGGCGAGAAGCTCGCTCTTCGTCAACTGAGTTTGCTCCAAAAAAAATCATTTATTCAGGAAAGTTCGTGACAGCAACATCCATGGAGGAGCTTGTCTCCTTAGCCAAACGTCGGGGTTTTATTTTTCAGTCCAGCGACATTTATGGCGGGCTGCAGGGCGTATACGACTACGGGCCACTGGGCGTTGAGCTGAAGAACAACCTCAAAGCCGCATGGTGGCGCGCCATGGTCTACGAGCGTGACGACATTGAAGGCCTCGACGCGGCCATTTTGACCAATCCTCTGACGCTGCGGCACTCGGGTCACGAAGCCACCTTCACGGACCCGATGGTCGATTGCCGAGCCTGCAAAAGCCGCTGGCGTGCGGACCATCTGGACGGCGACACCTGCCCAGGCTGTGGGTCTAACGATCTAACCGAGCCTCGTCCGTTCAATTTAATGTTTAAAACCCAAGTCGGTCCAGTTCAAGACGGCGACAACTTTGCCTACCTGCGCCCGGAAACCGCTCAGGCAATTTTTACCAATTTCAAAAACGTGGTGGACTCTACCTCGCCTAAGCTGCCCTTCGGCATCGCGCAAATTGGCAAGGCCTTTCGTAATGAAATAACCCCGCGCAACTTTATTTTCCGCGTCCGCGAATTCGAACAGATGGAGCTGGAGTTTTTCGTAAAAGCGGGCGAGGACGAGGATTGGCATAGCCGCTGGGTCGAGATGCGTTTGGACTGGTGGGCGCAGCAGGGCGTCAGCCGCTCGCAGCTAGAGCTTTATCATGTGCCAGCCGATGAGCTAGCCCACTACAGTAAGGCGACAGTCGATGTGATGTATCGCTTTCCGCACGGCTTGGAGGAACTTGAGGGCATTGCCAACCGCACTGACTTCGACTTGGGTTCTCATACCAAGAATCAGGATGACTACGAGCTCAGCGCCTCGGTTGAACCGAACAAGGACTCCAACGCAAAACTCGCCATGCAAGATCTTGAAGCGAAGAAGTGGCATGTACCCTTCGTTATTGAGCCTTCTGCCGGGGTCGACCGCGGCGTGCTGGCGGTAATGAATGAGGCCTATACGGTCGAGCAGTTGGAAAACGGCAGCGAGCGCACGGTTATGGCGTTTAAGCCGCACCTCGCGCCGATCAAGGTCGCCATCCTGCCGCTTAAGCGCAACCACGACGGTATTGTGAGCAAGGCCAAGGCCATCAAAAACGACCTGATGCGGCTGGGTATTGGACGCATCTTCTATGAAGATACCGGCAACATTGGTAAGGGCTATCGTCGACACGACGAAGTTGGTACCCCTCTGTGCGTTACCGTTGACTTTCAGACTGTTGAAGAAGACGACACCGTCACCGTGCGCAACCGCGACAGCATGGCTCAGGAGCGGGTGGCAGTGGCGGATTTACCGGCCTATGTTATTACCGCGATGCGTGGCTAAATGATCAGCTCATTGCGCGACAGACTGGGAAGGTTTGGCCCCTCGCACCAACATTTCTAACACATGCTTACACAAGAGGCAGAACAAGTATGAAGCTGGCAAGTTATATTAAGGCCGAGAGCGCATCCTACGGGGCAGTCATCGATGGGGGCATTGTGGATCTCGGCTCTGTGATGGGCGATCGCTACCCTGACCTCAAATCACTGCTTGGCGGTGGCGTTGAAGAAGCCGCTATTTATAGCAAAGACAAGTCAGCAGATACGTCATTGGATGCAGTCAAGCTGTTACCGGTGATACCCAACCCAGGAGTGGTTTGGGCTGCAGGCATGAATACCCACAGTCACTATATTGAAGCCAAGGACGCCATGGGCCTTAGCGAGGTACCCGAGGTGCCGATGTTTTTTCTGCGCGCGACGAACACCTTGGTAGCGTCGGGAGAGGCGCTAGAGAAGCCACTAAAAGAGCCGGGCTTCGACTATGAGGGGGAAATTGCGCTGATCGTTGGCAAACGCTGCCGCAATGTGAGTGTAGAGCAGGCCACCGATCATATTGCAGGCTTCGCACCCTTCAACGACGGTCCGGCGCGCCTCTATCAAGTCAGCAGTAATCAGGTTACCACCGGCAAGAATGCCTACCGCAGCGGAGGCTTCGGGCCATGGATGGCAACTGCAGACAGCGTTGATATGCATGCGCTGGAAATGATAACTCGAGTCAACGACGAACCTCGTCAGCATATGCACATAGATGACTTGATTTTCTCATTTGCCCAACTGATATCGCATATTTCGGAGGTTAACTGGCTTGAACCCGGCGATGTGATTGTTACAGGCTCTCCGGAGGGTGCAGGAGCGCTGCGACAGCCGCGAGTTTTTCTTGCCGCTGGCGACCGCGTCGAGGTAGAGGTTCCCGGCATCGGCACCTTGGTCAACACGGTCAGAGATCAGGTTATCGACTAGCCTTGGCTGTCTTGCAACGAGAATACGCAAGGACCTTGCGTTAATGGCAAAAGCAACTGCCAACCCTGGCAATAACGCCAAGGGCAAATCCCTAGGGTTGTCGAAGACCGCGCCGAATGCCGATACAAATGCTCAAGATGGCGCTTCGAGCAGCAGTAGAGTTTCGGCTCCGCGCAAGCGACGGGTACAGAAACGCGCTGAAGAAACCACGGGCAAAATACGCCTTACTGCCACGCGGCTGTTTTCAGAGCGTGGCTACGACGGCGCGACCATCCGCGACATTGAGAACGCAGCTGGTGTTAAGCGCGGCTTGGTAAGCCATCACTTCGGCACCAAGGAGAAGCTCTGGAAGGCGATTCTCGAACAAATTTTTGGCCTGCTGCGAGAGTATCTGGATGCTCGTACCGAGCAGCTAAAAGGTCTGCCGCCGAGCCGGCAAGCCGCACAAGTGATCGGCAGCTATGTGCGATTTAACGCAGCCCACCCAGAGCTAACGCGCCTCATGGTGCATGAAGGCAAACGCGACACCACGCGCCTGCGCTTCATTGTCGATACCTATAGCCGTCCGCTAATGAAGCAGCTGCGCCAAAGTGTTGGGGTTTGGATAGACGCAGATAACGAAGACTTCGTATTTTGGTATTACACGTTTTTAGGTGCCGGTTCGCTGGTATACACCATGGCCCCTGAAGCCCAATCGATGTTCGGATTTGATGCAAAAGATCCATCCAACGTGGACCGTCATGCGGACTTTGTAGCAGATTTTCTAGTGCATCGTGGTGTCGACAAGCTGATGGCGGCGCAGCAAGCGCCTGCCAAGAAGAACGGTAAGAAGACCCAAAAGTAGCACTGCTACCACCAAGATCCAGCGATCGCTGGGATTCACGAGGGCGTTGAGCAGCAACAATCGGGCCTCACAGCTCCAGTTACATTTGCCAACGTAGAGCGCGCCAACGTCTCGGGTTAGTGGTGGCTTTGGCTCTATCACGCCTACTTCCTTGGCAAAGCTCACGTAGGCACGCTGCATTTGTTCGACAACCAGCGGGTTTTCGGCAGCCACATTGAGTGTTTCGCCCGGGTCTACGGTCATGTTGAACAACTGCCATGTGTTGTCGCCAAAAGGCGGGGCCATGCGCGACAGCTTCCAATCCCCGTCGCGCACGGACCAGTCACCGAAGAGCTCAGTGATGATGGCTTGCTGACGCCGCACCTTGAGGCCTTGCCAACTTGCCTCCAAGGTCGATCCGCGAGGGTAAGGCTTGTCGCGATACACTGCAGACATCTGTGGCTGCAAGCCCGCCAGTGCATAAAAAGTTGGGGTGATATCAGCCACATGGCCCAACTGCTTGTTGATTACTCCCTGTGCGACGGTGGGTCCCGCAACGATGAATGGCACCCGTGTTCCTCCATCAGCCGTAGTGCCCTTGAATAACCTCAACGGCCCATTGAGTGCGCTGGCCCACTCGCCATCGATATAGGTGTGGGTCCCCGGGCGTCCGGCATTGGCCGGATCCATATCGCGCTCTTGGTGCAACCACTCTCGGCTCGTTTGCGGGTAGAACAACGGGGTTATCGCAGATACGCCGTTATCGGAAAGGAACACTACAAAGGTATTGTCCAGCTCGCCTTCGGCCTCAAGATAGGCGATGACCCTACCTAAATTCTGATCCAACAGTTCAACCATGGCGGCATAAATTTCCACTCCCCGAACATCGACTCGGCGCATGGCCTCGGAGCGCTCTGTCCAAGGGGGTTTCGTACCCGGCAAAATGGGCGGTGGGGGCACGAGCGTCGAGGCCCTTGCCTCCGCCGGAAACAAACCGCGCGCTTGCAGTGCTGCTATCCGACGGGCACGCACACTCTCCGGCCCATTATCAAAGACACCCCTATAGCGATGCAGCCAATCATCTGGAACCTGCAGGGGATCGTGGGGGGCGGTGTACGCGAGATATGAGAAAAACGGCCTACTGCGGTCGCGCGCGTCGAGAAAATCGATCATCTTCTGGGTGTAGAAAGTGGTTGAATAAAAATCGGCTGGCAGTGTGTCGACCGGCACGCCGTCCTCGAAGTAACGGGGCAGCTCAGCCGGATTTAAGGCCAGTTGGTCGGCAAAGTGGCTGGCGCCCCCCTCGCGCAGCACAAAGCTGCGCTGGAAGCCGCGCCGGTGCGGCTGCTGGTCGGTATCGCGCCCGATATGCCACTTGCCGCTGATCATGGTCTGATAACCAATAGATTGCAGACCTTCGGCCAGTGTCACCACGCCATCATGCAGTTGACCTTGGTAGACAATGGAATCTTTCTGATTGGGCGCTTGCTGCAGGTTTTGCGTGCCAACCCCGGCCTCATGGCTGGACAGACCCGTGAGCAACATGGCGCGCGATGGCGCGCAGGTAGGACCCGCATAAAACTGGCTCATAATCGTGCCATCAGCCGCAATTTTGTCGATGTTGGGTGTGCGAATTGCGCTGCCAAATGCGCCAATGTCAGCCCAGCCTAAATCGTCAGCGACAACTAGCAAAAAATTGGGTCGCAACTGAGACTCTGACTGTTGTGCCGTAACAGCAGTTGCAAAGCCTGCCAGCCAGACAAACAAAAAAGCAAAAGTCACCGAGATAAGGGCGTGCACGCCATGCCTCCTTTTGATGGGCAACTCACAACAGGCGATGAGCAGTCAGTGATGGTGTAGGGAAAATAAACCGGCTCACCAAAGTTAGCCGCTGGGTGGCGCGGGCAGATGATGGATCAGGTCTGCGGGATCTATCACCGGTCTGGCCAACAAAGTGTCTAAGGACTCCCCGTCACGGTAACGCGCGATTAGATCCTCTGGCTCAAAGGTGACGCCAATCGGATTGCTCGCAAAGTCGCTTTGCTCAAGCCAAGTATTGACCTTCTCGTTGCTGGCGAAAATATCAATTTGCAGCTCGATTTGGTTGTTGTCTGGGTCGCGATAGTAAAAGGATAGCGTTGGCCCATGATTGACGGTCCAATAAGGGCTGATGGCACTCTGCTGCAGACGCTCGTAGGTATGTATGAGGTCATCTAAACAAGCGTAGGTAAAGGCACAATGTTCTACCCCAGCCGATTGGAAAGGCCGCTCCTGCAAACCGGGCATATTGGCAATGGCAATGCGATGGTGTTCGTCATCGTAGGTTAGAAAAGTCACCATGGGCGAGGCAGACATAACCTCCGCCTCCAATACGACGCGGTACCACTCAATCATTTCCTCGTATTGAGAGGTCTTGTACACCACATGGGCGAGTTTCGCCGGTGCGGTTTTACCACGATGTTTTGCGCTTAGAGGCACTTCGTTTGCTGCGGTCATAGCATTCTCCTGTATTGCCGAAATCTACCGTACTCGGGTCCTAGCGGGCAATCTTTATACTTGTTACGTTACAAGTAAATACATACATTAGGCCCCAATGCTGCCATTGTTCACTTGGCTTGAGATCGTCTTAGGCGACACTCAAGCGGTGCAGCGCTCTGGCGTTTTAAATGGGATTCATCGGATATGGCGACAGTTGAGACCACGGATGTATTGATCGTTGGCGCAGGACCGACGGGGTTATGTGCCTCGTTATTGCTATCACAGCAGGGCATTTCCCATATTGTCGTCGAGCGCAAAGCTGGGGTCCTGCAAGCCCCTGCAGCCCATGTGATCAACACGCGGACGATGGAGATCTTCGCCCAACTTGGACTGCCCGTTGCAGAGCTGTACGCGCTTAACCGACACCCAAATGCCCATAAAATCAGCTGGCTGGCGGCGCTGCAAAGCCCAGTGCTCGGTGAATTCGATTTGCTTGGCAATCCGCAAAGCCTTGCCCAGATGATGTCCAGCTCCAACCAGCGCACCACAAACATCTCCCAGCATCTGCTTGAGCGGTACCTGCTGAAAAAAGCTCGCAATTCCGACTGTGCGAGTATTCGTTACAGCACCCAGTGGTTGGGCTTTGTCGACGAGGCAAAGCAGATCAGTTCGCTGGCGCAAAACGGCAAACAAGCAAGCCTGCAAATTAATGCCAAATATCTGCTGGCGGCTGATGGGGCGGGCAGTCCCATTGCGAATGCCCTCAACATTCGCCGTGAAGGCCCAGAGGCCATTGCGACATTTATCAATTTTTCTTGCGCTGTAGACATTACCAAGGCGAGGCCTAGCACTGACGAAGTTCGCCCCATCGAAGCCAATCTGCTGCTGTGGCTGCTGGATCCGGATTTGCTAGGCACCGTTATTGTGCACGACCCTAAAGAGCTGTCTGTGTTTATGAAGTTGGTGCCGAACGATACGGCGAGCGCGGACCTTTACAGTGACGAGGAGACTCAGGCGCTGCTGACCAAGGCCCTTGGCGCAGACTACAAACTTCTGCACAAGGGTCTGTGGCGCATGACAGCCCAAGTAGCCGAGCGCTTTCGGCATCAACATATATTCCTCGTTGGAGACGCCGCCCACCGATTTCCGCCAACCGGCGGACTGGGCTTAAACACCGGTGTAGGAGATGTGCATAACTTAATTTGGAAGATCAAAACATGTTTGCGCGATCCGCAGCAGTCCGCCTTACTCGACACCTATGAACAGGAGCGAAAACCAATCGCCCAGCGCAGCTGTGATGTTAGCGTCAACAACAACGCAAAAATGGAGGAGGTTTTGCACGCCTTGGGCTTGGACCCCAGCAAGGCTCCTTTGCTGCAAAAAATTATGTCTTGGAACGTGATTCGAATGCTGCCCAAGTCAGCACAAGACCGCTTGCGTGGTTTTTTGGTGGCCCCAGTACGCAAACGCCTGGCCCAAGCAGCAGCGGATGACAAGCAGGGGCAGAGCGTTCGTGAGCGCACTGCCCAGGCCATCGCCGGTCAGGAGGAGCATTTCAATACCATTGGCCTGCAGTTGGGCAGCGTCTACGAACCCAACTTGGCCATTGCTGAATCTTCAGCGCCCGTGTGCCAGCCTGAAGTGAGCAACTTCGTTGCTAAGGCCTGTGTGGGCGTCCGACTTCCCCACGTAGCCCTTTCTTTACCCGGCGGCAAAACATCGACCTTAGATCTGCTCAATTACTCTAGTTACACCCTAATAACCAACGGACCAAGCAGCAAAAGCCCTGATGCAATGCCGGTCTTTCAGCAGCCGCTTAACGTCCTCCGCCTTGATGCGGCCCCATTAGACCCCTACCGTGCGGGGATCGAGGCTGCCTTCGAACTCGCAGCGGGCGATTGGCTACTGCTCAGGCCCGACGGCGTCATCGCTGATCGGTCCCAGATCGGGGCCTAGAGGCATAAGATCCGGGTCGGGATCGGGGTCTGACAACGTTGGAGTGCGCGCACCGCGTAGCAATCGGTAAGACAAGGAGAGAGCATGCGGCTTCTGGACAGTGATGTAACCACCAAGGAAGTACTGGGTTGGCAGGGACTTCACCTCATTCATTTTGAAGGCTCGGCCTGCTCGCAAAAAACTCGGATTTTCCTGGCTCTAAAAGGCATCGATTGGCAATCCCATCATCTGGACCTTAGCCGGCAGCAGAATTACGAACCCTGGTTTTTAGGTGTGAATCCCCGAGGCTTGGTGCCCGTGTTGATTCACGACGGAGCCGTGCATATCGAAAGCAATGACATACTGGTGTATTTGGAGAAGAAGTTTCCGCAACCGGCCCTGCTACCAGCAGGCCAGCACAGTGACATTCTCGATGCCCTGCGCAACGAAGATGACCTTCACCTAAACCTTAGGGCGCTGACGATGAGGTTTGTGATTCCAAAATTTCTAGCCCAGAAAAAACCTGACGCCATGACTGCCTACGAACCCAGCGACGGAGCCGTACTCGGCAACCGGGATTCTCGTAAGACCGTAGAACTGGCGTTTTGGCGAGACCACGCCAAGCACGGTGTAACAGACCATCAGGTCAGGGAGTCGGCCCAAGCCTTTAAGCAAGCCTATGGTTTACTGGAACAGCAATTAGCACAGCATCCCTACCTCACAGGCGCCGACCTTGGCGTGCTGGATGTCGCTTGGTTTATTGACACAGAACGTCTGACAGCTGCCGGTTACCCTTTTCAGCGGCTACACCCCAAGGTGTTCGCTTGGCACCAATCCTTGGCGGTTCGCCCAGAATTTAGCAAGGAAGTGAGGCCGCCAGCATTTCTCAGACTAGTCACCGCTCTTATGCAGACCGTGCAGCGTTTGAAGGGCACCACGTTGGAGCATGTCGCAGAGCTTTAGCATCAGTTGCTGGGCATCTGTGGCGGCAGTCGCCTACGCGCCAGAAGCAAGAGGCCCAAACAAAAGCGTCGCGAACTGCCACCAGCGCCGCAGCATTTCTTCGCGCCGTTGGCAAGGCATATTGATTTTCCGCTCGTGATACCCTCAATTTGAATGCGAGAGGCGACTGCTTGAATCCTAAAGATCCACGTAGCCGCCGGTGTTGGTAAAAACCAAAGAAAGACGACAGAAGACAATGACAAACAAAATACTGGCTGACGAGCGAATTGATCAACGCATCAAAAATGTTGTCGGGCACATCGACATGGACCAAGCGAGGACACATTTCTCCAGCAGAGAAGAAATGATGGCTTTCGAGCAAACTGAAGAGGGCAAGGCGGCTAAAGCTCTCATGGAAATGATCAACAACGCGGAACACTACAAACACGTTGTGCCCAGCGATGGCCTCGTGACCGCCACCAAGGAGTTCATATCTCACCCAGATGGCAACACGATCAAGATCCAATACATCCGCCCAGACACACAAGATACGTTGCCGTGTGTTTACTACATCCATGGCGGCGGTATGGAGGTTAGTTCCTGCTTCGACGAAATGTATGCGGCTTGGGGTCGTTGCATTGCCCGACAAAACGTTGCCGTGGCCATGGTCGATTTCAGGAACGCGCGCTGGGCGTCTTCAGCGCCTGAGGTTGCCCCCTATCCGGCGGGCCTGAATGATTGTGTTTCTGGCATCAAATGGGTGCATGCGAACGCACCTGAGCTGAATATCGACGCGAAAAAGATAATCGTGGCCGGCGAAAGCGGGGGCGGCAATCTAACCATCGCGACAGGCTTGCGTCTGAAGCAGGAAGACGCACTGGACCTCATCACAGGCCTCTACCCGCTGTGTCCTTATATCGCAGGTCAATGGCCGTTGCCCGAGAATCCTTCGTCGGTCGAGAACGAAGGTATTTTGCTATCCCTGCACACTGAGGGCCCAGCCTCTCAAGGCGCTATAAGCTATGGCCTTGAGGAGTTTCAGAACAAGAATCCACTGGCATGGCCGAGTTTTTGTTCTGTCGAAGATGTGCAGGGGCTGCCCAGATCTTACATCATCGTAAACGAATGTGACCCGTTAAGAGATGAAGGCATAAACTTCTATCGATTGCTGCGCAAGGCAGGTGTAGACGCCCAATGCCGGCAGGTCATGGGCAGCATTCACGGCACAGAGATTTTTCTAGGATGCCTAGAAATCAGCGATGAAACCGCCTCGAGCATCGCTAATTTCTGCCGCCAGTAGGGACCTGATCAAGGGCTCGGAAAGCGCCCTTGATGACACTTAAACGAGCGTCTGAGGAGGAGAAATTGGTGCGGCCACATCCCCTGAGCTTAGACGGTTAAGCCAAGTGGCAGTTCAGTTTTTCTTTTTTCGCCTCCGCAAGGACCCCAAAAGGGCCCATTTCTCTCAGCTTCCCGTGCGCGCTCGTGTTGCGGCAGTGGTTGCGGCCTGCGCGTGGTTGTCACCGACTTAGATCACGCTCTGCAACAGATAAGACCTGTGATAGCCGCCTAGTCTTGCGGTATAAACGGTAAAGCCATTACCAAAACGGAAAAAAAGTGAAGCGATACCAACTGTACGGCGGCGGCGGATCGCCTTATTCGCAGAAGATGCGAGCGATTTTACACTTCCGACGACTGCCCTTTGACTGGATTCAAATCACGCCGGCAATACGCGCCGAGATCAAGCACGATGGCCCACCTGTGATTCCGATTCTACGCCTGCCAGAAGACGGCAGTTTGCACGTGGACTCCACGCCCTTAGCCATGATGTTAGAAGATCGGCATAGTGCGCGCTCGATCCAACCGACCGATCCCACGATCGGATATTTGTCCTTGCTTATCGAGGACATGGCCGACGAGTGGGTAACGAAAATGATGTTCCATTACCGATGGGATCTGGAGATCGACCAAGAGTACAGCAGCCGTCAGATCATAAGCGACAATACGCCGGGTTTAAGGGGCGAGGCGCTGGCGAAGGCAGCGCGAGCCATTCGTGATCGTCAGGTTTCCCGAATGCCCTTGGTGGGCTGTACACCACAGAACAAACCCATTATTGAGCAAAGCTTTCATGAGCTTTTGGCCATTGTTGATAGTTTCGCGACGCGGGACGAGTACCTGTTTGGCACACGGCCGTCGCTGGCAGATTTCGGATTGTTTGGCCAGCTAAAAACGTTGGCCAGCGACCACACACCCATGATGATCATGCGCACCACTGTGCCTAGCGTCTACGACTGGGTCAGACGACTCGAGGACAGCAGCGGAATTGAGGGCCAGTGGCATAGCATCGCCGACCTGCGACCAGCCGTGGAAGACATGCTGCGTTTTTGTGCCACCTACTACCTGCCTTTTTTACAAGCCAACGCACATGCGTATGCCAACGGAAAAGAGGAAGTCGCGTTGTTTTTAGCTGGACAGCCCTATGCTCAACCTACCTTTAAATATCAGGTGAAATGTTATTCAAGGCTTAAGGCGCTTTTGGCCAGCACGAATACACCCGGCCTGCGAGACGTGCTCAGGGATACTGGCTGCCTGTCGTTTCTAGAATAGTCCTGGGCCTGCGCGCAACTGGATTTCCTTCTCGCTTGCTCAGCCTAGCGACGTGGAAGACTGCAGGTCAAAAACACTATCTTTCTGTCATTACATCGCTTTGACCATCGATCGATCAGTCTTTACCCAGACAGGTGATCCCCAAGCCATCTCGGTGACGGTGGCGTGTGAATCGGCTGGCGGTGTACGCCCCAATCGCAGGCTGTCGTAGGTAGTCCAGCGACAGGTCGGGTTCTGCACGACACGAGCGTAATAAAAAGCATCCTCAGCGGGATCAAAGTCTGGGTCCGTCCAACGTACTCTCAAGTCTGCTGCACCTGCGGTCGTGTCCCAGCTGCAATCCGCCAAATCGACTGTTGCGCCGTTGGGAGCGCATTTCGCTGTGGTCGTATTCAACGCTGAGCCACCACACGCTACGTCGTAAACGGCCTCGCGCGATTCGCCGTTTTCGATCCAGCCTTTGACAATTTGAACCCTTGCAAGCGGTGCACTGATGGGGTCCTGCGCAGCCCACACGAACAGCGACATTGCATTGTCTCCCGCACTGCTCGCACTCAGTCTGCCGCCCATCGGCGTACCCTGCTCATAAGCGGCGGTTAGATCTGCTGTTTCAGCAATGTCTGCAGGCAATGCGAAGCCTGCGAACATGCGCAATACGATGCGCGTGCCGCTGGTGGCGTAGACCTCTTTGCGTCTCATCGCATCAAACAGCGCTTCGCGCGTGTTCTCCGAGGCCCAAACTGCAGCCAAACCGCCCGGATTATTGTTCCGAATGCCGGTCACGTTGTCTGGCGACATGCGCCGGGCAGCCGGTGAAGAAGCGAACTTTGTGGCGCCTCTGTAGTCCCATTCTTCCGTATCACCCGGGTTGGAATTGTGGGTATCCGTGGAGCCAACCATGCCAAATTCCAGCGGGTTCACGCCTATCTCGTGTTGCAGCTCGAGGCCAATTCTCAGCCCGTCACGAGCCATTGACGTAGTCGATAGACAAGAGGTCTCTTGGCCTTGTTCGCATGGCAGCAGAAACTGCTCAAAACCACACTCTTCGTCGCCGGCACCGAACATCACCGAGCACTCCGAACTGCCCTTAACCTGAAACACCTCTACCAATGGTTCGTTGCGCTCACGGAGTTTCCAGTCCTCCTCAGAGTAAGCCGCCCCATCAATGGTTTTGCCGGCAAACGCCAGCCCCCATGTCTTGTTCATGTTGTGGGGAATCGTCAAGAACTGGCACTCGGCCGTGCAGGTGGCTTCAAGCTGTTGCCAAAGTTCGATTTCTGAGATCGCATCAAATGAAGAGACCGCATACTTCGGTACGTTATTGCCACGAAAGAAAATGTTGCGGTGGTTTTTACCTCGGTCTGGCATCGCTGGGGAGTATTCGTAAGCGGCGAAGGTGGTGAAGCGTCCTGGTTCGTAGTGACGATTCGCCACTTCCTGTACCTGTTGCCAAGTCGCGGCTGCATAGGCTCGTTCCAACTTTGGGTTATCGTTGAACACCTCGATTGGCCGAACCGGCGGGCGCTGCTGGGCTCGCTGCCGCAGCTGCAGGAAACCGATCAATGATGCTACCTCCAGCTTATTGCAGGCAGCGCGAGCCGCATCGCTGGCGTCCGGGCTTTCACAAGCTGAGCGTCGTCCAAACGTTTCGGCGTGATCGGTCAGCGCCGCGAAGTCAAGCGGCCTACTGATCTCGGTATATTCACCGGTCCGCAGCGTGACCCCCGTTTCTCCCTTAGCGAATTGATAAGCTGCGTCCATACCTAACCGGTTACCGAAAAGATAGGCGTCACTGGAGATGCTGGTGTGGATGTGAAGATCGCCAAAGTAGACGTTGTTCAGTGGATTTGAGGGCTGCAGCTTGTGTGGTTGATTTGCCGGACGAAAGAAGGCCTCTTCATCTTGTGCAGCACTGATCGCCCTGATAGCAGCAATTTCTCCGTCCGTTGACGGCATCAGCGCCGCCTCCGAAAGGAGCCAGATTCGGTAGGCACCAAAGCCGATTAAAAGAACGATTACCAAGCCGCCCCAACGCTTCCAATTCATTGCAACTTGACTCTCGCATTTCGGTACTAGTCGATTAGCATAACGCTAATTGCATTTAGCGTTACGGTGTATGCCAATTTTAACCAGTGCAAATCAATAAGGCGGAGCGATCATGCTATGAGTGAGGCCTCGGAAACGCAGCGACCCACATCGAAGCCAGCCAGACGTCGGCGCAGCCGCGCTGATACAGAGCAGAAACTCATTGATGTAGCGCTCGAAACAATTCGTGAAAAAGGTGTACTGGCCGGTCTTAACCTGCGCGAAGTGGCCAACAGTGCTGGCGTAAACCGAGGCAATATCTACCACTACTTCGGTTCAAGACAGGACCTGTTGCGTGCTGCGATCAATCGTCAGTTCGACACCATCTTTGAGTCGTTCAGACGAAATCAAAAACCTGCTCGCTTCGTCCAACGCCGCGTTGCAAACTTTCTACAGCGAGGCAGAACCAAAACTAATGACAGCCATCTGCGTGCATTGCTGGTACTGGATGGTGACAACAACGTCGACCCAATCCCCATGTATGCGCGTGGGCTTCGTCAGTTGCGGCAGGATGTGATCGATGGCGAGATTCATCGCGATTATGATCTTGACGCCCTTCAAGTTGCGCTATCCGCGTTCACCCGTGGCTACCGTATTTTTCGCGCGCCCTACGCTAGGCGCGTGGGCATTGCGCCCACGGAGCTAGATCAACGCGTCAGCAGGATACTTCGCACGTGGCTAACGGCTATGGCTGAGCCGCCACCGAAATGAGTCTATACGGGTGCATGCTGGCTATTCAGCGTGGTGGTATTTGTTGCAGTTTGTGCCTTGCATCGGTGGCGCTTGTATCGCGATGCTTGCCTGCTTTGGGAAAAAAGCTGAGACAAACAATTACAGTGAATCTGACCTTTTCCTCGCAGTAAAAACCACAAGCTGGACGAGGTTTCCCGATAATCGACAGCTCAGGAGATCTCACAATGAAAAAACGCTCCAGCGCAGAGCAAATCGTTGGGGCCATCGGGCAGCATGAGGCTAGCGCCAAGGTCGATGACCTTTACAGGGAGCTTGGCATCTAGAACGCCAACTTCTACAACCGGCGCGGCTCGATACGCATCTATAGCAACCATCAAACGACCAACGTCTTGCGGGCTTGTAAGTGCGGCGTAATGCCCCGTTTTACGCTTCTTAAAGCGCCCGATTGGCGTGAAATTCGCTTGTAAGTGGTGAGATGTCTCAGGTGCTGAAAGGCGGAACAACCCTTCAAAGTATTGGGGTTTAGGCCACTGAGTGAACTCAATGGGGCAATCTGATTTAAGAAATTGGTGGGCCCACCAGGACTCGAACCTGGGACCAATGGATTCACATTGTCACGATTTTTCAACCGTGTGCGGACTATCTCAT